>JAQWOB010000014.1 GCA_029246085.1 Gammaproteobacteria bacterium | reverse complement strand
GCTGAACATTTAATGTTAATTGATCTTGGAAGAAATGATGCAGGGAAAGTATCAAAAGTAGGTTCTATTAAATTAACAGATAAAATGATGATAGAGAAATATTCTCATGTAATGCATATGGTATCTAATGTAACTGGTAGTATTGAAAAAAAACTAGGTATGATAGATGTGCTTAAATCTACTTTCCCTGCAGGAACAGTATCTGGAGCCCCAAAAATAAGAGCAATTGATATTATTTATGAATTAGAGACAATTAAGCGTGGAATTTATGCTGGCGCTATTGGATATCTTGGTTGGAATGGTAATATGGACACTGCTATAGCTATCAGGACATGTGTTATAAAGGATGGCAAGCTTAATATCCAGTGTGGCGCTGGAATAGTCAATGATTCTGTTGCAGAATTAGAGTGGGAAGAAACATTAAATAAAGGCAAGGCAATTGTGCAGGCATATAAAAATTTAAGGAATAAATAAATATGATACTGATGATAGATAATTATGATTCTTTCACCTATAACATTGTTCAGTATCTTGGAGAACTTGGAGCAGAGTTAGTTGTTTATAGGAATGACCAAATAACATTGGATGAAATAAAATCTTTAAACCCTGAGAAAATTATAATTTCACCTGGACCATGCACTCCTAATGAGGCAGGAATATCAGTAGAAGTAATACGCTCTTTCTATAAATTATTACCAATATTGGGAGTATGTCTGGGCCATCAAAGTATTGGGCAAGCTTTTGGAGGGAAAATTATCTCTTCTAAAAAAATTATGCATGGTAAAACATCTCCAATATTCCATAATGATAGTGAAATGTATAAAATGGTTTCAAATCCTTTTGATGCCACAAGATATCACTCTTTGGTTATCGATCAGTCATCGCTTCCTGAATGTTTAAGTGTTACAGCATGGTCTGAAGAAAGTGATGGTATTGAAATAATGGGTATATGCCATAATGAATATCCTACCTTTGGATTACAATTTCATCCAGAGTCAATATTAACGAGCTCTGGGCACCAATTACTTAAAAACTTTTTGGAAATATAAATTGTACCAAAATCTTATTAATAAATTAAAAACAAAAAATGACTTATCTCGAGATGAAGCTAGAGAATTTATTGACTCTGTTCTACAGGGAGAAATACCATCAAATGTTTTAACTGAATTTCTTAGATTATTAAACCTTAAAGGATTTAGTTCAGAAGAGCTTACGGGTTTTGCAAAAGCCATGAGAAATGTTTCTAATAAAGTTACTTATAATAGTGATGTTGTAGACAATTGTGGCACTGGTGGAGATGGATTAAAAACATTTAATATTTCAACTACAGCATCTCTGATAGCTTCTTGCTCTGGGGTATGTGTAGCTAAACATGGTAATAAAGCTATTACTAGTAACTCAGGCAGTGCAGATATATTAGAGGCTGCAGGAATTAATATTAAATTGTCACCGGAACAAGTCTCACTATGTTTAGATAAATTAAACTTTGGTTTTATGTTTGCGCCACTCCATCATTCGTCAATGAGACATGTAGCAGCATCTAGACAAGAGATAGCACCTGATAAAACAATATTTAATTTACTAGGGCCCTTAACCAATCCAGCTCAGGCAAAAAGACAGTTAATTGGTGTATATTCAAAATCTCTTATGAAAATTATAGCAGAAACACTGATCAAATTAGGAACAGAAAGGGCTATGGTTATACATTCTGCTGACGGAATGGATGAAATAAGCATATATGATAAAACCCATGTGATAGAAATTAATAACTCAAAGATGAATTCATATGAGATAGACCCAAGGGATTATTTTATATGTAATTCTACAATTGCTGACATTAAAGTTAATGATTCAGAGCAGAGTTTAGAAATGATGCTTAGTGTTATAAAAAATAAAGATACGCCAGCTAGAATGATAGCATTATTAAATGCAGCAGCACTTGTATATATATCTGGAAAATCAGAAACTATAAGTGATGCGGTTAAAATATGCGAGAATGCACTTAAGTCAAAAAGTGTAGATATAAAAGTAAATGAACTAATAAGGTTAACGAATAGTTTTTAAAATGTTAGATAAAATTATTGAAAATAAAATACTTGAAGTACAGAAACTAAAAAACCAATTAGATTATTCGGTAAATGATGTAATTAAAATGAACCTTCCTAAAAATAGTTTTATAAAATCAATTCAGGATAATATAAAATCTGGTAAAAATGCTATCATTGCAGAATTAAAAAGATGTTCCCCGAGCAAGGGTTACCTAAATAAGGATTTAGATATAAAAGGCATGGCATCTTTGTATGAGGATTCTGGGGCTGCCTGCATATCTGTTCTAACAGATGAAAAATTTTTCAAAGGGTCTATAGATGATTTAATATTGGTTAAAAAAACAATTAATTTGCCAGTGTTGAGAAAAGATTTTATAATTGACGAGAGTCAGATTATTGAATCAAAAGTTATTGGCGCAGACTGCATACTTTTAATTGTTGCTTGTCTAACTAGAGAAAAATTTTCTTCTCTATTGCATTTTAGCGAATCATTAGATTTAGATGTTTTAGTTGAAGTACATGATGAATATGAATTAGATTTAGCAATGGAATTTGATTGTAAAATGATAGGTATAAATAATAGAAACTTAAAAACATTTGATGTTTCTATTGATACAAGTAAAATACTTAGAAAAAAAATAGTAGATGAAAATGTTGTAGTTATAAGCGAGAGTGGGATAAAGGATATTAATATAATTAACTCTCTTAACGCAAGTAAGATTCATGCATTTTTAATAGGTGAAAGCCTAATTGTTAATAATAATCCTGCTGCTCTTTTGAAAAAATTGGTTAACTAATATGAAAAAAACTCTCGGTATTAAACATATAGCATTAAAGGTTAAAAATTTTAAAGATTGTTTAAATTTTTATACTGATTTATTGGAAATGAAAATAGATTGGCAGCCTGATGACAAGAATGCATATTTAACGAATGGCAGAGATAATTTAGCGCTTCATCTGGATGAGACACTTGATTTAACTAGTAAGCATAATAGACTTGATCATTTTGGAATAATGCTGAAAGACAAAGGTGATGTAGACGACTGGTTTAATTTTATGTCTTCAGAAAAAATTACTATATATAAGAAAGTTCAAGACCATAGAGATGGTTCGAGGAGCTTCTATTGCTATGATCCAGATCTAAATATTGTTCAATTTCTATGGCATCCGCACCTTAATAAATAATGTTAAAACAAATAAGCAACGTTAGCTCAACATTAATTATCAACTCTTATGAAGGATTTTATGCTAATGGAGGAGCTACTGATCTTGCTTTGAAAGATAATATATTCAATGAATATAATGCTCAAAAGCTTACTCATATTTCTAGGTGTATTTCAAAAACAATCAAAACCGAGATTCTTCATGAATCAAGCCATTCCTTTGAACCATTTGGTGATAGTAGTTCACTTCTTTTGCAGGCAGATTTAGGAGTGTATAATTCGGCAAGTTTACATTTAAAAGAGAGTCATATTACATTTCATACTTACATTGAAGATATCTTAGATAATTTTTTGATCATTAGACTCGAACTACATATATCTTCATGTTCGGAAGCAAATGTATTTGAATCACTCAAAGATATTATCAGTGCTGATAATGATATGAAGATATTTCCAAATTTACTAACTATTGACTATTTAAGACGTGGTGCCAAATATGGGGAAAATTCAAATACTATTATAAATGATAACTATAATGTTCTTGATATTAATATTGACTCTAATTACGATATTTTTTCAAATGATACTTCTAATAAAACAAAATCATCACTCTTATTGCTTAGTCAAGAAGCTATGCTGAATAAGTATCAATCTAAAAATAACTTTATGTCTATAGATAAAATATCAGACCTCAGGAATTTCTTATTAAAAAGTTATGCAGAGGAATTCTTAGTAACTGATGCAGTAGATGCTAGATTAATATGATGATTTAACCATCATATATGGTAAGTTATTTTTTTCATTATTTTTGAAAATATACCCATCCCTTTCTTTATTAGTTCTGGAATTTCTTCCGAACCAATATCTTTTACAGTACCTCTATGTTTTTCTTCATCTTCCGCTATTTCTTCTAAAAATATTTTACTTCTGCTGTCTTCAATAGGAAGCAGAGCAATTGAATCTTCCAGATGATCTTTTACTTGTTTTTCTGTTTCTTCTATAAAACCAAGTTTCCACTTATTTTCATTTAATCCAGCAAGAGCCCCAAGAGCAAATGATGCCGAATACCACAAAGGGTTAAGAGTGCTTTTCTTACCATTTAATTCTGTCAATCTTAGATTACATAGTTCTAGATGATGATTCTCTTCATCGCATATTTTATATAATTGAGATTTTATTTTTGCTTCTTTTGTGAAAGCAGCTTGTCCACGATACAGGGCTTGTGCACAAATTTCACCCATATGATTAATTCTCATTATTCTTTCAGACTGCAGCTTTTGCTGCTTATTAAGCTCAATCGTGTTTTCATTATGATTTTTAGGTACATTATTGCTGTAAATTGCCTCTAAGCCATATTGAATTTCATCTATAAGAGAGTCAATTAGTGATTTTTGTTTATTATTCATATCTATTATTTAATCATTATTGAGTCCAGCTATAAATAACTTTTTTTATATATTTCTTGTATACCTGCAATGATATGCGTAAAATCATGGATACTGTGAATAT
>JAQWOB010000012.1 GCA_029246085.1 Gammaproteobacteria bacterium | reverse complement strand
CATAAAAGATTTGGAAGGAACAACTGTTTGGGATTATAATCCAGACTAACTAATAATTTCATTAATCTTATCTATAGGTATAATATGCATATATCACGGGGTGTAGCGCAGCTTGGTAGCGCGGCTGGTTTGGGACCAGTAGGTCGTAGGTTCGAATCCTATCACCCCGAATTTTGCGCCTGTAGCTCAGTTGGATTAGAGTACATCGCTACGAACGATGGGGTCGGAGGTTCGAGTCCTTCCAGGCGCAAGTAATAAAAATCCATGTTAGAATTGTTATAACGTGGTGAGTGTAGCTCAGTTGGTTAGAGCCCTGGTTTGTGGTACCAGTTGTCGTGGGTTCGAATCCCATCATTCACCCAAATTTTGCGAGAGTGGCGGAATTGGTAGACGCGCTGGTTTTAGGTACCAGTACCTATGGTGTGGGAGTTCGAGTCTCCCCTCTCGTAAGAAGGTTATAGATAAATGAGATATTTTAAATTACTTATATTATTGCAAACCATGATAATCCTAGGATGCTCATCAAATAATGGATATAAGATATTGATAAATAAAGATAGTTTTATATGTTTATCTGAGGATTCAAAAGTATGCTCAGACTATATTAGAGAAAAATGTGTTAATTCATATGATTTATTGAGAGAAGAACACTATAATCATCTTTTTGAATCAAATAAATATATTGTAAATTTTAGATGTTTGTAAAATATCAATACTAGGGAAAGATATGGGCAATATACTGTTTAACCAATTTAGAGATAAACTTGCAAAAAAGAATAGCAAAGATTCTGCGCTTGGGACATCTCCCATTAAGATTGATTTTAATGATTTTACTAACAAAAGAAATCAGGCCTTCGTGTCATGTTTGTCAAAATATTTGAAAGATACTAAGATTCGCAAATCTATTTTGCAGATAAACCGTTATACAGTGAAATTTGGCTCTTTTTTAAAAAATTCAGATTATGGAACACAGTCAGCATTTCATGTTACCCTCTCTCTGCTTGATTTATCTGATGATGGAAGAGAGTTATGGGAGTGTATCTTGTATGAATGTGATGACCTGAGTGAAAATGAAGTTAAATCTGCTTCTTTCGATAATGGGGAAATTGCTGTAAAGTACTTTGTTAACGAAATAACTAACTTATATAAGAATTAAAAAAACAATGAATATTTCCTCAAAAGTAAATAATTTAGAAGGACTTAAAAGGTCTTTATCCATAACTGTAGATAAAAATGAATATATTGATGAATTTAATAAAGGACTTGGTAAGTACAAAGCTTCAGCTAAAATTGATGGTTTTAGAGCAGGGAAAGTCCCGGAAAATATTATTATTAAAAACTACAAAGATAGAATTCATAGTGATGTTATGAATTCCTTGGTGGAGAAATCTTTAATGGAGTCCTTGACGGAAAATAAATTAGATACTGCCAGTCCTCCAAAATTATCAATTGATCAAGTAGGGTCATTTGATAGTGATTTAATATTTAAAGCAGAATTTGAGATTTATCCTTTGTTTGCTGTCAAAAAGATTGAGGATATTGAAATAGAGCAGCCAGATGTAGAAATTAATGATCCTGATATTGATGAAGTTATTAAAAACATACAAAAACAGCATATAAAGTGGGAAGAAAAAAAAAGCGAATCAAAATCTGGTGACAAAATTATTTTAGATTATAAAGGTTCTATTGGAGGAGATGATTTTGAGAATAATAAGCAAGATAATTTTACATTTGTCATCGACGATAAAGTAAATGGTGATGCAGCTACAACTGGTTTATTTAAAGCATTCTATGATAATACAAAGGGTGAATTACCAGATAATGAAAAATCATTTCAATATAAAATGCCAGCAGACTTCAGTGATAAAAAAATTGCCGGTAAAATGATAGATTATAAAATTAAAATTAAAAATGTTTATGAGGGCATGCTTCCAGATCTTGATGAGGAATTTTATAAAAAGTTTGGGATAGAGAATTCGGATTATGAGGCTTTCAAGGATAATGTATCGAAGTACATGAAGGTAGAACTTGACCAAAAAATGAAATCAATTATATCTGCAGCTGTAAATCAAAAACTATTAGATCAAAATGATTTTGAAATTCCAGTACATATGCTTGATACGGAAGTTAAAAATATCTCTGCGCAATATGAAGGGATGCAGCAAAAAATTGATGATAAAGTTAAATCTGAATTAGATTTGATTGCTCGTAAACGTGTTAAATTAAATCTAATATATATGAAACTGACTGAAGAGCATAAGCTTACTGTTTCTGAAAAAGATGTATATGAGTTTATTTCAAAGTCAGATCCTGCGACTCAAGAGCAATTAATACAGAAAGCGAAAGAAGATAAAAATTACTTAAATCATATTAAGAACAAGTTACTTGAAGATGCTATCATTGATCTTATAGCATCAAAATGTAGTATTAAGAAAATAAAAAAGAGATTCATAGAGGTTGTAAATTAGATGAAAAATGATGAGATAATGAATAATTTGGTACCAATGGTAGTTGAGCAGACATCTCGCGGAGAAAGAGCTTATGATATATATTCTCGGTTACTAAAAGAAAGAATAATATTTTTAGTTGGGCCTGTTGAAGACTATTCTGCAAACCTTATTGTCGCCCAACTTCTTTTTCTAGAATCAGAAAACCCTACTAAAGACATCAGCTTGTACATTAATTCGCCAGGTGGTTCAGTGACTGCTGGAATGTCAATTTATGACACAATGCAATTCATTAAGCCTGATATTAGCACACTATGCGTAGGTCAAGCAGCAAGTATGGGAGCTATTCTTCTATGTGGTGGTGCACAAAAAAAACGCTATGCATTGCCAAACTCAAGAGTAATGATTCATCAGCCATTGGGCGGTGTTCAGGGCCAGGCTACTGATATTGACATACAAGCTAAAGAAATAATTTTAGTTAGAAAAAGATTAAATCAAATTTTAGCTAAAAACACTGGACAAACTTTAGAGAAAATAGAGTCGGATACTGAAAGAGATAATTTTATGACATCTCCGGAAGCTATGAAATATGGTTTAATAGATGAGATTTTGGAATCACGTCCAGCGGAAGATAAAACCCCATCAACCTAAGTGTTTTATATAGTTTGTACATTCTTTCAAAAGAGATATATAATAAAATAAAAAGCTAAATATGGTTACAAATACTAAAGAATCTAATAAATTATTACACTGCTCATTTTGTGGTAAAAATCAAAATGAAGTTAATAAGTTAATTGCAGGACCTTCTGTATTCATATGTGATGAGTGCGTAGATCTTTGCAATGAAATCATAAGAGATGAATTAGAAGAAAAATCTTTAAAGAGTAGAGAAAATCTTCCAAAACCAAAAGAAATTAAAACAATATTAGATGAATATGTTATCGGTCAAGATCATGCAAAAATAGTTTTATCTGTTGCTGTATATAATCACTATAAACGATTAAACTCTATTGATTCTAAAAATGCTATTGAGTTAAATAAAAGCAATGTTTTATTGATAGGTCCAACTGGATCTGGCAAAACCTTGCTCGCAGAAACACTAGCTAGATTATTAAATGTCCCATTTACGATTGCTGATGCAACTACGTTAACCGAAGCAGGATATGTGGGTGAAGATGTTGAAAACATCATACAAAAACTACTTCAAAAATGTGATTATGATGTAGAAAAAGCTCAGACGGGAATTGTTTATATTGATGAAATTGACAAGATATCAAGGAAATCTGATAATCCATCAATAACACGAGACGTGTCTGGTGAGGGCGTACAACAAGCATTATTAAAACTGATTGAGGGAACTGTAGCGTCTGTTCCACCACAAGGTGGAAGAAAGCACCCTCAGCAAGAGTTTCTTCAGGTAGATACTTCTGGAATATTATTTATTGTTGGTGGTGCATTTTCTGGCTTAGATAAAATTATTCAAGATAGAACTGATAAATCTGGAATAGGATTTTCAGCTACCGTTAGAGATGCAGATAAAAAAATAAGTTTAGCGGAAGTACTGAGTACTGTTGGTCCTGAGGACTTAATTAGATTTGGCTTAATCCCAGAGTTTGTTGGACGATTACCTGTTATAGCTACACTTGAAGAATTGAGTGAGGAGTCCTTGATTAAGATTCTTACTGAGCCAAAAAATGCATTAGTAAAACAATACCAAAGATTATTTGAGATGGAAGAATGTGATCTTGAATTTAGAGAAGATGCTCTCCTGAGCATTGCGAAGAAAGCAACAGAAAGAAAAACAGGAGCCCGTGGACTGAGGACATTGCTTGAGAAAACACTTCTAGAAACAATGTATGATTTACCATCTGTACCAGAAATATCAAAAGTAGTGATAGACAAAACGGTTATTGAATCATCAAACAAACCTTTATTAATTTATGATAAAAATAAGTCGAAAGTTAATTCGAAAGATTAGGTTGATTTATCTATAATCGTCCATATATTTATATTAATAACAATTAAAGGAGCTAGAGCATGGTTAAGAAGAGTAATAAAGAAATTATGCCAGTCCTACCTCTTAGAGATGTAGTAGTGTATCCAAACATGGTTATCCCATTGTTTGTTGGTAGACAAAAATCCATAAGGTCGCTTGAAAATGCGATGAATGAGAACAATAAGACCATCTTGCTGCTTACTCAAATATCAGCTGATATTGACGACCCTGTTGACTCAGAATTGTATGAAATAGGTTGCAGTGCCACTATATTGCAACTTCTAAAATTGCCTGATGGCACTATGAAGGTATTAGTGGAGGGTGTATCAAGACAAAAGGTATCAAAATTTACTGACACTAATGAAATATTATATGCTGAATGCGAGACTTTGAGCTCAAATAAACAAACTGAAAACTTACAAGACGATGCTCTTGGAAGAGCACTTGAAGATACCTTTAATAATTATGTTAAATTAAATAAAAAAATTCCACCAGAAGTAATGTCTTCCATTGCCGGTATAGAAAATTTATCTAAATTAGCTGACAGTATTGCTGCACATATGACTATGCGGTTAGAGGAAAAACAGAAAGTATTAGAGCTTTCGGTAACAAAGGAGAGAGTAGAGTATTTAATTAAATCTATGGAATCTGAACTAGATGTCCTTCATGTTGAGAAAAAAATTCGTGGCCGAGTTAAGCAGCAAATGGAAAAAAGTCAAAGAGAGTACTACCTTAACGAACAAATGAAAGCTATACAGAAGGAGCTTGGTGAAATTGGCGATGAACCGAATGACTTGGATGCTCTCCAGAAAAAAATTGAAACAGTAGGCTTGTCTGAGGAAGCAAAAGAGAAAGTGATGTCAGAATTTAATAAGTTTAAAATGATGTCACCGATGTCAGCAGAAGCCACTGTTGTTAGAACTTATATTGATACAGTTATTGCATTACCATGGAAGCAAAAAACTATAGTTAATAGTGATTTAATTCATGCTGGCCAGGTTCTAGATAATGACCATCATGGTTTGGAAAAAGTTAAAGAAAGAATATTAGAGTATTTAGCTGTAACTAAAAGAGTTCAAAAACTTAAAGGCCCAATTCTTTGTTTAGTTGGTCCTCCTGGAGTTGGTAAAACATCCCTAGGTATGTCTATAGCTAAATCAACTAATCGAAAGTTCATTAAAATGTCATTAGGTGGGGTGAGGGATGAGGCTGAAATTAGAGGACATAGGAGAACATATATAGGCTCAATGCCTGGTAAAGTTATACAAAATATTTCAAAAGCGAAACAGAATAACCCTCTTTTTCTATTAGATGAGATCGATAAAATGGCCATGGACTTCAGAGGAGACCCATCGTCTGCATTATTAGAAGTTTTAGATCCAGAACAAAACTTTGCTTTTAATGATCATTACTTGGAAGTTGATTTTGATTTATCAGATGTCATGTTTATAGCAACAGCTAACTCAATGGATTCCATTCCCCTCCCTCTTTTAGATCGAATGGAAATTATTAGATTACCTGGTTATACCGAAGAAGAAAAAGTAAATATTGCTAAAAAATATTTACTATCAAAACAGTTTCAGCAGAATGGATTAAAAAAGAAAGAGTTATTAATTTCTTCATCTGCAGTTAAAGATATTATTCGTTATTATACTAGAGAGGCTGGCGTCAGAGGTCTAGATCGTGCTATATCAAAAATTTGTAGGAAAGTTGTAAAAAACATACTTTCATCTACCAAAAAGCTTGGTCAAGTTAAGGTAAACGCTTTAAATCTAAATGACTATCTTGGAGTTAAACCCTATAACTATGGAATGGTTGATAAGAAAGATATGGTTGGGCAGGTTAATGGTTTAGCTTGGACATCTGTGGGTGGTGAATTACTAAGAATTGAGTGTGCTCTCATGGCAGGTAAGGGAAAAATTACTCAAACAGGGTGTCTTGGAGAAGTCATGCAAGAGTCAATAACTGCTGCTATCACGGTTGTTAGGTCAAGAGCTGCATCACTTGGAATTGATCACTTGTTTCATGAAAATAAAGATTTACATATACATGTTCCTGATGGGGCAACTCCTAAGGACGGTCCAAGTGCGGGAATAACTATGGCTTTAGCTGTGGCATCTTCATTAACTAATATTCCTGTACGTGCAGATGTAGCTATGACTGGCGAAATCACACTCAGAGGTGAGGTTCAAGAAATTGGAGGATTAAAAGAAAAACTATTAGCTGCTCTCAGAGGGGGGATTAAAGAGGTGATAATCCCTATTGATAATGCTAAGGATTTGGTTGAAATACCAGATAATGTTAAGAAAGGTCTTAAAATTCACCCTGTGAGATTTGTTGATGAGGTTTTTGCAATCGCATTAAAAACTAAGCCAGTTAAAAACAAGGCCGTGAAAAAAGTATCTTCTGAATCATCAAAAAAAGCAAAAACTCCTGGAAAACCACTGCCTCATTAACATAGTTTTAATGGCATGTAAATGATGAAAAAAGCAGAAGAATATTATATTTTTAAGTAAATTGATGTAGAATAGAAGCTGTGATTAATTAGGATTACATGAAAGGTGTTTGCTGAAAAGTAACATTGATCTAAGTGAAAAATAAAAAAAACATTCAATTATAAAGAGGTTCAAATGAATAAAGCAGAATTTATTTCAGCAATAGCTGAAGCAGCAAGTAGCAGTAAATCAGATGCAACAGCACATGTTGAGGCTATGATAAGCGTGGTGACAAACACCTTAAAAAATAGCGACCAAGTCACATTAGTTGGTTTTGGGACTTTTCTTGCTAAAAAAAGAGATGCTAGACAGGGAAGAAATCCAAGAACTGGTGAAACTATACAGATTAAAGCATCAACAGTACCAGCTTTCAAAGCAGGTAAAGCATTTAAAGACGCTTTAAACTAAAGAGATTGATTTTTAGGGTGATTAGCTCAGCTGGTTAGAGCACCGCCCTTACAAGGCGGGGGTCGTAAGTTCGAATCTTTCATCACCCACCATAATAATTTGAAAGAAGCAGATTTATCTGCTTCTTTTTATTTATGTGTATAGAGTTTAATGATAGTATGACTTAGGTTTTTGGGGGTGTAGCTCAGTTGGTTAGAGCGCCTGCCTGTCACGCAGGAGGCCGAGGGTTCGAGTCCCTTCACTCCCGAAAAGCTTTTAATAAATTTAGTGAATATATGTTATCTAAGATTAGAGATAAAATGAGTACATGGGTTGTAGGAGTATTGCTTTTATTAGTTGCAGTACCGTTAGTGTTTATGGGTCTGGGTAATTATCAGTCTTCAGAAGAAAGCTATGCTTTTAAAATTAATGATCAGGTAATTTCAACCTCGCAATTAGAACAAGAAGTATTTCAGTATAGACAAGCTTTGGAAAAAAATTACCAAGGTAATCTTCCACCATTATATACAAATAGCTTTATCCGAGAAGTTACTGTTGATTATATGTTTAGAACTATCTTGCTTGATCAAGCATCTAGAAATTCTGGCCTTGTTTTTCATAATGAATCTATCCTAAATGCAATATACTCAACACCTTCTTTTAGAGATGAAAATGGTTTCAGCAAAGAAAAATATCTATCACAGTTATATCGTATTGGAATGGATGCAAATTCTTATGAGCGATATATATACCAAAAGGGAATTACTGGGCAATTGCGAAACTCAATAACCAATACATCCTTTTTAACAAAGAATGAAAAGAGTGATTTGATTAAGTTCAGGCATCATATAAGAGATGTAAGCTATATGATTATTGATTATAACGATATAAAAGAAGATATAGAACTAAAGGAAAAAGATCTTCAAGACGAATATGAAAATAACCTAGAGGTTTATCGTTCACCAGCTTATGCTAAGTACTTATATCTAGATATTGATAAAAATAATTTAATTAAAAATATTGAAGTTACCGATGAACAGGCAATGAAAATATATAAGCTGAATCTAGATGAAGGTATGTATGTCAAACCTGTGGTTTATAAGGTCAATCATATTTTAATTGACTCCGAGGTATCTGCAAAAGAAGCGCTTCAAGAATTAAAAGAAGGACTAAGTTTTAAAGAGGTATCTATGAAGCATTCGACTGATACTGAGACATTAGAAAGTAAGGGTTATCTTGGAGAATTTATACTCACTGATTTGCCAGATTACTTATCATCTGAAATTATTAATCTTAAAATTAATGAAATTTCAAAAATAATTAAATCTACAAAAGGATATCATATTGTTTCTATACTTGGAAAAACTGACGATACTATAAGCAGCTTTAAAGATTCAAAAGATACAATCATAAAAGATTATAAGAAAGAAGCTGGAACGAGAAAATATTTTGATTTAATTGATGATATATCAGAAATAAATTTTACAAAAAAATATAGGCTTCAAGAGCTTGCTGATAGGTTTAATTTAAAAATTATGTCATCTAAATATATTTCTAAAGATGAAGGTCATGGAATCTTTGATTATGAATTTGTTAGAACAAACATTTTCACTGAAGATGTGATAACCAAATCCAAAACAAGTGACCTAATATATCTTAATGGAGACAGATTTATTATTGTTGAATTAGATGATTATAAGAATTCTGAGCAATTAAGTTATGATGACTCGAAAAATATTATTGAAACTCTTGTACTTAATCAAAAAACAAATTCTGCAGTGATTCTGAATTCTGAAAATATTCGAGATGATTTAAATGCAGGAATATCTGATGAATTTAATAGTCTTTCTAGTTTTGTTGGGAGTATTGACTCTACTGATATAGATGAAAAGATTAAACAGCTATTTTTCAATACTAGCCCATCGAAAGGTTTTGTTGCAATGAGTTTAGGGAGTAAAGATTATATGATTTTCTCGGTAAATGAGATTATTTATCCGAAAAATATTAGCGAGATTAAAGATGTCGAAGATTATTATAATTTTGCTTATAATACTCGAAGTGAATCAGAATTTAATTCATTCTATAGTTTGTTTAAAGCTAATGCTGAAGTGACTATGAATGACGAGTACATGAAAAGAGACTAGACTCCGCTTATATTGAAACCACAGTCAACATAAACAATTTGTCCTGTTATGCCAGAGGATAACTCACTCGCTAAAAATAACGCAGTATTGGCTACTTCAACAGTTGTTACATTTCTTTTTAGTGCTGATTTATCTTCAACGTGTTTAAGAATCTCATTAAAGCCTGATATTCCTGCCGCGGCTAATGTTTTGATCGGTCCAGCTGATATTCCATTAACTCTGATATTCTTATGACCAAGAGAATGCGACATATATCTCACGTTTGCTTCTAAACTTGCTTTTGCTAGTCCCATAACATTATAATTCTTAATCACTCTTTCTGAGCCTAGGTAACTAAGCGTGAGCATAGAGCCATTTGGATTAATAATCTCACTAAATTCTTTAGCTAGAGCTACGAATGTATAGGAACTAATATCATGTGCAATTTGAAACCCTTCTCTAGTTATATTGTCCACAAAATCACCATTCAATAACTCTCTTGGAGCAAATGCAGCAGAATGAATAATAATATCAACATTAGACCACTTATCTTTAATAAATTCTTTCAGGTCTACGATATCTTTGTCTTTTGCAAGATCACAGGGGTAAATCAATATTTCCCCTTCTAACTCATCAGCTATCCCCTCAACACGAGATTTAAGTTTTTCATTTTGATATGTCAATGCAATTTCAGCGCCATTTTGGCTAAATACTTGAGCAATACTAGCTGCTATTGATCTTTTGCTAGCTACGCCTATAATCAATACTTTTTTGTTTCTTAGATTCATGTTCTTATCATTTTGTTTTAATGGTTATATAGAATATTATAATAATGTATTAATCTAAAACTTTCATGAATATTTACTATAAAAAGCTAATTAAGACACCAATTATCATTTGTACCTTACTTTTCAGTATGGTCGCAATGGCTGATTATTCTATTGGTGTTGGTTATAAGCCTAAATATAGTGATAGCTTCACTAGTTTTGACTATGTAAACCCAGAGTCTAAGCAGGGTGGAGTGATTAAGCTATCAGCATTTGGAACCTTTGAGTCTCTTAACCCCTTTCTATTAAAATCTTTGGCGCCGACAGGTCTAACTAATTTAGTATTTGAAACGTTAATGGAAAGAAGTCTCGATGAGCCATCTTCTAGCTATGGACATATAGCTTCTAATTATATTTTGTCAGACGACAAGCTATCTGTTGTTTATTATATTAAAGATAATGCTTATTTTTCAAATGGCGATAAAATTACAGCAAGTGATGTGAAATTTTCATATCAAACTTTAACGGGTAAAGATGCGCATCCTCAGTATAAAATTTATTGGTCAGACATTAGAGAGGTAATTATTTTAGATAAAAAATCAATAAAATTTATATTTAATCAAAAAAATCCAGAACTTCATATGATCATTGGGGACATTCCTGTTTTTTCTAAAAAATGGTTTAATGGAAAAAATTTTAGTGAATCAATTTTAGATGAACCAGTTGCTAGTGGGCCATATATTGTCAGTAAATATGAAACAGGGAGATTTATAGAATATAAAAAAAATCCAAATTACTGGGCTCAAAATGAACCTACAAGAAGAGGAATGTTTAATTTTGAAAAAATTATTTTTAAATATTACAAAGATATGACTGTTGCCTTAGAGGCTTTCAAAGCTGGGGAATATGATTTTATTTATGAAAATCACTCAAAGAGATGGGCTAGGGACTACAATGGTCCAAACTTTGATAATAATACAATTATAAAAATAGAACTTCAGCATATGAATAATGCTGGGATTCAAGGATTCATTTTCAACACTAGAAGAAAAGTATTTCAGAATAAAAAAGTCAGGAAGGCAATCACTCTTGCTTTTGATTTTAATTGGTCCAATAAAAATCTTTTTTATAACCAATACAAGAGATGCGAAAGTTATTTCAGTAATAGTGAGCTTTCTGGAAAAATAAAGCCAACAATTAAGGAAATAAGTTTAGCTAAAAAACTATCTATACCTTTATCGAGAGTTATAGAAAAAGATAATGATTTTATTAATAAGTCATCAAAAAATAATAGGACAAATCTTTTAAATGCAAAAAAAATATTTGATGAATTAGGTTGGATAGTCAAAGATGAAATATTATATGATGATACAAATACAAAAGTAGAGTTTGATTTTTTACTTGCTCAAAAAGGCTTTGAGCGCATTCTTGCTCCTTTTGCTAAAAATTTAAAAAAACTAGGTATAAAGCTAAATTATAGAACCATTGATCTTTCCTTGTATCAAAGACGTGTGGATTCTTTTGACTTTGATATGATGGTAATGAGCTATCCTCAATCTCAATCGCCAGGAAATGAGCTAATATCTATGTTCCATTCTAGCAGCGCTAACAGCAAAGGAGCCTATAATGTAGGGGGGGTTAATGACCCCGATATTGACACTCTTCTGGAAAAAATTATATATAGTTCCAATAGGGAGGAGATGATTATTGCATCAAACCTGTTAGATAGATTGCTTTGGAATCAATTTTATATGCTACCTAATTGGTATATTAATACCCATCGTATTGCTTTTTTTGATAAATTTAATCAACCTGTGAATCTTCCTAAATATTATGAAGCCACAAATTATATTCTAAAAACCTGGTCTATGAAATAATGTATTATTATATTATAAAAAGATTGCTGTTAATGATACCAACTTTGTTAGGTATACTCTTTTTAACATTCGTAGTTACACAATTTGTCCCTGGCGGACCAGTTGAACAACTGGCTAATCAACTCACAAGTCTTAATGTATCTGGAGAAGCTTCCTCTGGATCAGCTAATTTATATCGTGGCTCAAGCGGGCTTAGCGAAGAACACATAGAAAGCCTTAAGGAATTTTATGGTTTTGATAAACCATTTTTAGAAAGGTTTGCAGATCTAGTGATAAATTATCTTTCGTTTGATTTAGGTGATAGCTATTTTCATCATCAATCCGTATCTGAGCTGATAATTTCAAAATTACCTGTTTCAATTAGCTTGGGACTATGGACTTTTTTGATAATTTATTCAATTTGTATACCTTTGGGTATTAAAAAAGCAGTATCTCATGGCTCTAATTTTGACTTAACTAGTAGTACTCTAATACTTATCGGGTATTCAGTACCAGGATTTGTCCTAGGAATCAGCTTAATTGTATTGCTTGGAGGAGGTAGCTTCTATGATGTGTTTCCTACAAGAGGCATAGTATCAGATAATTGGGATGAACTTACGATTGGTGCAAAAGTTCTAGACTACCTCTGGCATATGACACTACCTATAATATCTTCCGTCATAGGTAGTTTTGCTGTAATGACGATGTTGACTAAAAATAGTTTTATAGAAGAAATAAAAAAGCAGTATGTTTTAACAGCAAAGGCCAAAGGACTCAGTGATAATGAAATACTATATAAACATGTTTTCAAGAATGCTTTAATTCCAATATTAACTGGTTTCCCAGCACAATTTATTTCTGCATTTTTTACCGGTAGCATACTAATAGAAACTATATTTTCACTAGATGGCATAGGCTTGTTATCTTATGAGTCGATACTTCATAGAGACTATCCTGTGGTTTTGGGGACTTTGTTTTTATTTACTCTTCTTGGTTTATTAGCGAAGCTATTAACGGATATTAGTTATTTATTTGTTGATCCAAGAATTAAATTTGATTCGGTTGAAGACGGGAGAAATAATTAAAGAGTATGAATAAATATAATGTTTATTGGGTAAAGTTTTTAAAGAACAAAAGAAATAAATATAGTTTACTTGTCTTTGGGTTTATTTTTATTTTAAGTTTATTTGCGGAAGTATTAAGTAATGATAAGCCAATTATTATGAGCATTGATAGTAAATTATATTTTCCAATAATAATGACATATAGTGATAAACATTTTGATGGATATTTTGATACTGAAGCTGACTATAAGGATAACTTCATGACTCAAAAAATCGCAATGAAAAATAACTGGGCAATATTTCCACTTAACCCTCATTCATATGACAGTATTAACTTAAACAAATCAACTCCTAATCCAGCACCCCCATCCCAATATAATTATTTAGGAACAGATGATCGAGGAAGAGATGTATTGGCTAGACTATTATATGGCTTCAGGTTATCTGTTTTATTTGCATTTGCCTTGACCGCAATAGGTATACTAATAGGTTTATTTTTTGGAGCATTACAGGGTTATTATGCAGGCAAGGTTGATCTATATTTACAGAGATTTATAGAAATATGGGGATCAATGCCAGAGTTATATTTATTAATAATATTTTCATCATTATTTGAACCGAGCGTACTCTTATTGATAGTTCTTTTGTCATTATTTGGATGGATGGGGTTATCAGACTATGTAAGAGCTGAATTTTTAAAAGGAAGAAATATGGAGTATGTAATAGCAGCAAGAACACTGGGTCTTTCAGATACTAAAATTATTTTAAAACATATTTTACCTAATAGCATGGTATCTGTTATAACATTTCTTCCTTTCAGAATTAGTGGAGCAATATTAGTATTAACAAGTTTAGATTTTTTAGGCTTAGGTGTACCCCCAGATACACCAAGTCTAGGAGAATTATTGGCCCAAGGAAAAGAAAATATAGAAGCATGGTGGCTATCTATATCAACTTTTTTAGTACTTACCGGAACTTTACTTTCATTAATATTTATAGGAGAGGGAATAAGAGAGTCACTTGATTCAAGATCAGAATGAAAATATTAGAAATTAAAAATCTTTCTCTAAAAAGTAAAAAAAGTAATGCTTTATTGCTAAATAACATAAGTCTCACGCTTAATAAAGGCGAGACTTTGGGAATTGTTGGCGAGTCTGGGTCTGGTAAAACTTTAACTGGCTTATCAGTCACAGGGCTTTTAGATTCAAGTATTTTTGAGGTTATATCAGGAGAGGTCATATATAGTAAACAAAACTTACTTGCATGTCCTGAAGAGTATCTAAGAAGTATAAGAACTAAAAAAATATCTATGGTTTTCCAAGAGCCAATGTTATCACTAAATCCAGTGCAAACAATAAAAAAACAATTAGACGAAGTAATCAAATTACATGTGACAAAAATAAAAAAAGATATTAATTCTTTATCAAAAGAAATAATTATTAAAACAGGTCTTGAGGATGTTGACAAGACACTATTAAGTTACCCGCATATGTTATCAGGAGGTCAACGCCAAAGGGTAATGATAGCGATAGCTCTTGTCTGTAAACCTGACATACTTATTGCTGATGAACCAACAACTGCACTAGATGTTACTTTACAATTACAGATATTAGATTTACTGAATAATTTTAAAATTGAGAATAGTATGTCAATGATTTTAGTTTCACATGATTTGGATCTTATTAAAAACTACTCTGATCACATCATTATTCTTAATAATGGAGTAATAGTTGAAGATGGTTTAACTAGAAATGTATTTGAAAAACCTAAACATGAATATACAAAGAAATTAATACTAAGCAAGCCAGATAAGATTATTACCAAAAATTCTGGTGATAAAAAAATACTTGAAACTAAAAACTTATCCTGTAGGTTTCCACTAAATAATCCTTTTTTTACAAAAAATAAAAAATATTTTACAGCACTTTCTAATGTAAATATTCATGTGAATATAGGAGAAACAGTAGGGATAGTTGGTGAATCAGGATCTGGAAAAACTACACTTGCAATGGCAATAATGCAATTGCTTAATTATGATGGAAATATTATTTTTGATAATAAAGATCTCTCTATGCTTTCAAACAAGGGTATTAGGAAATATAGGAATAATTTTCAGATTGTTTTCCAAGACCCCTTCTCGTCACTTTCACCAAGATTAAATATCTTGGAAATCCTCTCGGAGGGTCTTGTGGCATTTAATAAAGACATAAAATATAATGAGTTATTTGATATATGCACTTCTTTATTGTCAGAAGTTGGGCTAAGTAATGACATGCTCTTAAGATATCCTCACCAGTTTTCTGGCGGGCAAAGACAGAGGATTGCAATAGCTAGAGCATTATCTATGAAACCTAAGCTTATAATATTTGATGAGCCAACAAGTGCTTTAGATGTTATTGTTCAAAAAAATATTTTAGAACTTATTGTCTCGTTACAGGAGAAATATTCTTTAAGCTATTGTTTTATTAGTCATGATTTGAAGGTTATAAAATCTATTTCCCATAGAATATATGTGATTAAAGATTCTGAGATAGTAGAGACAAACTCTACAGAAAATATATTGAATTATCCTACAAGTGACTATACAAAGAATCTCATAAAGTCATCTTTCTTGAGTTAACCAAAGATATTTTTTAAAATCTGAGTGTATACCTTGGCTGTATTCTTTAAGTCATTTTCGGTAGTATATTCATTAATTTTATGAATAGATTCGTTTATAAGACCAAATTCAACTACTTGGTCACATATTTTGGCAATAAATCTCCCATCTGATGTACCGCCATCTGTTGAAATATTCGGCATAATACTTAATGTATCTTTTGTTGCTTTTATACATGAATTTAATAATTCTTTTTTTTCAGTTAAATATGGATCTCCTGAATGATGCCAATCAATAGTATATTTCAGATTACTCGCATCCATTATCTCGGTTATACTTTTCATTAATTTCTCACATGTTGTCTCGGTAGAGTAACGAAAATTAAAGTCCATATCTAATTGTCCAGGTATAATATTTGATGCTCCTACACCACTATTTAGATTCGATATCTGGAATGATGTGGGCGGAAAGTACTCATTACCTTTATCATACTCTTTGTTTACTAAATCTCTAAGTGTAGATGAAAATGCATGTATTGGATTCATTGCATTATGCGGGTATGCAACATGACCTTGAATTCCTTGAACTATAATTTTTCCTGACAAAGAACCCCTCCTTCCATTTTTAATAGTATCACCTAATATTTTCTTAGAAGACGGTTCTCCAATTAAACACATGTCTATATTATGTTTTGTTAAATCACCATCATTCACTAATTTTTTTATACCATTTTGGGCTGGACCTTCTTCATCGCTTGTTAATATGACCATAATGCTACCTTTAAAATCTTTATTAGAATTAATAAAATCTTTTATAGATATGAGTATGCACGCAACGCTACCTTTCATATCAGATGTCCCACGACCATATAATTTTGAATTAATTTCTGTAAGCTCAAACGGATTAGATTTCCATTTATCTAAATCACCAGTTGGCACAACATCTGTATGACCAGCATATGCAAAAACAGGACTATCTTTTCCATATCTTGCTATTAAATTAACTACATCATCATTTTTCTTAATTTCAATTTCAAAACCTAATTTTTTCAGATAATCCGCTATATATTTTTGGCATCCATCATCTTCAGGTGTAAGCGATTTACAGCTTATTAGTTTACTTAATATTCCAACTACGTTTTCGTTGTTCATAATTTTTTCTCAATATTTTCTTCATCTCTTAAGGTTAATATCTCATAACCATTATTTGTTACCAATATAGTATGTTCCCATTGCGCTGATAATGAATGATCTTGAGTTACCACGGTCCATCCATCATTTAAGAGTTTTGTTTTATACTTACCTGAGTTTATCATGGGTTCAATCGTAAATGTCATACCTTCTTCTAAACGTATACCAGTATTTTTAATTCCATAATGTAATATCTGAGGTGACTCATGAAAATTTTTTCCTATCCCATGTCCACAGTAGTCTTTCACTACTGAAAAATTATTATCATATGCATGTTTTTGTATCACCGCACCAATGTTGCCAATATGGAGACCTGGCTTTACTATGCTAATAGCTTGATACATACATTCTTGTGTAACTTTACATAATCTTTCAGCTAGTATACTAGGTTTTCCAACATGATACATTTTACTGGTATCTCCATGAAACCCTTCTTTGATTACGGTTACATCAATATTTATTATATCACTCTCTTTTAAAATTTTGTCATCAGACGGTATCCCATGACATACTTGATGATTAACAGATGTGCATATTGACTTAGGAAAACCTTTGTAGTTCAACGGAGCAGGAATAGCATTTTGTTCTTTAACTATATAATCATGACATATCTGGTCAAGTTCTTCCGTAGATACCCCAGGTTTTACATATTGCCCTATCATTTCCAAAACTTCAGACGCCAGCTTTCCAGCTACACGCATTTTTTCAATATCCACTTTTGATTTGATATCTACCATTAAATTTACCTAAATAGCACTTTTTAGCTCAAATTATCAGATTTTTATTGTTGAATCCATGTAAATATGATAAAAAACCCTATCAACAATATTTAAAGTGATATTGTGACGTATAAAGAATTAAATTTATAGGAGTACAGTAAAGAGTGGCTAATTTATCTATCAAAGAAATGATCAATGCGGGCGTGCATTTTGGCCATCAATCTAAATACTGGAATCCTAAGATGCGCCCCTATATTTACACAACATACAAAAAATTACACATCATCAATTTAGAACAAAGTTTAACTCACTTTAATGCTGCAATTGCTTTTGTTGAGAAATTAACTAAGAATAATTCAAAAATTCTTTTTGTAGGTACTAAAAGAGCGGCTAGAGAATTAATAGTTAAGCATGCGGTTGAAGCTAAGATGCCATATGTGAGCAATAGATGGCTGGGTGGAATGCTGACAAACTTTGATACTATAAAAAAATCTATTGCAAAGTTAGATGCCCTAAAGGTTTCTTTAGACTTAGCTACTTTAAATGGGTTAACAAAAAAAGAGTCCCTGAATATTAAAAAACATATTGCGAAATTAGAGAAGAACCTTTCTGGTATCAAGAACTTAGACAAACGTCCTGATGCATTATTTGTAATAGACACAAGGTATGAAAAAATAGCAATAGAGGAAGCTAATAAATTACATATACCCGTAATAGCATTGGTAGATAGTAATAATTCTTTTGAAGGAGTTGACTATATGATTCCTGGAAATGATGACTCAATGTCATCGATAGATTTATTCTTAAATGCAATTTCCACTACAATAATAAATACTAAATCTAAATTTATTAAACCAGCTCCATCTGCTCAAGATGGTGAAAAAAAGCCCATCAAATCAGCAGCAAAAACTTTTAAGAAAAAACAAGTCATTGATGCAAATGATGAGTTAGTTAAATCAGCTGATGAGACTGAAGAGAAAGTAATAGAAGATAATTCTACAATAGATAAAAAAGAGGTTTAAATGTCATTAGATCTTGAACTATTAAAACAGCTGAGGGATATAACGGGTGCAGGTATCCTTGATTGTAAAAAATATTTGGTCAGAGCAGATAATATTTTAGATGATGCAATAAAGCTTATGAGATCTGAAGAAGGCATTAAAGCTGATAAAAAATCAGCCAGGATTGCAGCAGAAGGCGTTGTTTATTTTAAATCAAATTCATCAAAATCATTATTAATTGAAATAAACTCTGAGACAGATTTTGTTGCTAGGGGTGATGATTTTTTATCATATGTAAATCAAACGTGTGAAATAATAATTTCCAGTCCGCATAATTCTTTAGTAACACTAATGGATTCCAGTGATGATGCAGTTAAAAATAGTCTCGAAGAATTGAGAAAAAATTATGTGACAAAGCTTGGGGAAAATATTCAAATACGTAGATTTCATTGCATAGATAATTTAGAAAAATTTGTGACTGGATATACTCATAATAATAAGATTGGGGCTATCGTAACTCTTGCAAAAGAAGATGAGCAACTTTCAAAAGATATTTGCATGCAAATAGTTGCTTCTAATCCTTTAGGGTTAGATGAGAAATCTTTAGATGAAAAATTATTAGAAAATGAAAAAGATGTTTATAAAGCTGAATTAGATAAGATTGATAAAAAAGATGATATTAAAAGAAATATTATGGATGGGAAGGTTAAAAAATTTATATCAGATAATACTTTATTAAACCAACCCTATATTAAAGATAGTTCATTAAGTCTTAAAAAAATTATCAAAGATAATGAAATAATTTCTTATGAGCGTTATCAGCTTGGCGAAGGTATAGAGAAGAAGCAAGAAGATTTTGCTGATGAAGTATACAGTCAAATTAAATAATCAAAAGAATGGCTGCTCCCAAATATAAACGGGTACTACTTAAACTTAGCGGAGAGGCTTTGATTGGTAGCAAGAAATATGGTATCGATGATACTATCATTAAAGAATTTGCATCTCAATTATCACAAATACAAAAACAAAAAATCGAGCTTATTATAGTTATAGGCGGCGGCAACTTCTTTAGAGGCAGTAATTTAGAAAAAATAGGGATTCAACGTGTAACAGCTGACCATATGGGTATGCTTGCAACAGTCATAAACTCTCTTGCTTTACAAAGTTCTATTGAGCAGTTAAATATTGATTGTCGTGTAATGTCATCCATTGCAATAGACGCTGTTTGCGAGAAATACATTAAACGTAAAGCAGAACGACACTTAGAAAAAGGTAGAATAATTATTCTTGCCGCAGGTACTGGTAACCCTTATTTCACCACTGACTCCGCAGCAAGCTTACGCGCAATTGAATTAAATGCTCAGATTATGCTAAAAGGAACAAAGGTTGATGGAATATATGATAAAGATCCAGCCAAATATTCAGACGCAGTCTTATATAAATCTATTTCATATTCAGACATCCTTAAAAAAAACTTAGAAGTAATGGATGCTACCGCTGTAGTGATGTGTAAAGAAAATAGTATGCCTTTAAAAGTATTTAATATACTTAAAAAAGGTAACTTAAAAAAAGCTATATTAAGTGATAAGATAGGAACTAAAATAGGTTAACTATGATTGACGATATTAAGAAAGATGCAGAAATTAGTATGGCTAAAGCAATTGAAGCTTTAAATAATGCGTGTGGGCAAATAAGAGCGGGAAGACCTAATCCAGGTATGCTAGATCAAATTGAAGCTGATTATTTTGATGCTAAAACTCCACTTAAGCAGCTGGCCAACATAACAATTACTGACGCATCTACAATTAGCTTGAATGTTTGGGATAAAACAGCCATTAAAGCTATTGAAAAAGCAATTCTGAATTCGAATCTAGGATTATCACCTGTTATCAATGGAATGATAATTCATATTAAAATACCACCTCTTACCCAGGAAAGGAGAAATGAATTGATTAAGGTTCTTAAAAAAGAGGGTGAAAATACGAAAGTCTCTTTAAGAAATGTAAGAAGGAATGTAAATACTAGTGTTAGTAATCTTGAAAAAGATAAAAAGATATCTAAAGATTTTGAGCGTGATTATATTATTGAGATTCAAGAAATTACTGATAAATACATAAAAATGTCCGAGGAAATTGTAGATAAAAAAATCTTAGAAATAAGTGAAGTATAGTCATGTCTAACAAAATAATTTCTCACATCTCTGTGATAATGGACGGAAATGGAAGATGGGCAAATCAAAGAAATATGCCCAGGGCTTTTGGTCATAAAGAGGGCATAAATGCTATCAATAAAATTGTTTCAGCTTGTTCGCTTAGACAAATATCGCAATTATCGTTATTTGCATTTAGCAGCGAAAATTGGAATAGACCTGAATATGAAGTTCAGTTTTTGCTAAAGTTATTTGAAGACTCAATTGCTAAATATATTGATGATTTACATTCAAATAATGTCAGGATTAAATTTATCGGAAATCTAGAATTATTTTCTTCTAAGCTTTTAAAAAATATCAGTCAAGCAGAAAATATGACAAGAGATAATACTGGTTTGAAATTAAATTTTGCCATGAACTATGGTGGAAAGTGGGATATTGTTAATGCTATAAATAGTATGTTAAACGATATTGATTTTGCATCTAAAAATAAGAAAATTAGTGAGGTAGATTTTGAAAAATATCTATCCTTGCAAGGCGATAGCCCAGACCTATTAATTAGAACAGCTGGCGAACAAAGATTGAGTAATTTTATGCTATGGCAACATGCATATTCTGAGTTATATTTTACAGATTGCCTATGGCCTGATTTTAATGAAAAAGAATTAGATGCTGCTATTGGATATTATCAAAAAAGAACTAGACGTTTTGGTTCATTAAAGACTTCTAATCGTATAGTTAAAAAATATGTTAAATAGAATTTTTACTGGAATTGGCTTAGCTTCTTTTTTTTTACTCCTGCTTCTTTTGGGTAATGGATTTATTATAGGAATATTATTTTCTATAATAGCGATATATGGATATTATGAATGGTTGGCTATTCAGAATAATTCCATGCTAAATATATATTTCTTCTTATTATTAGCTATACTTATTATGATTCTTTTATTGAGGTATCACACACATTCAATTGTTCTGATATTTACATATTTTTCAATATTTTTATGGTTAATGATGTGTTTAGATTTATTATTAAAGCTCAATATATACAAAAAATTTTTAAGTATAAGCTCTAGTATTGTAGGATTGGTATTCATAGTAATAACATGGTTTCTATTTATCTCACTTGGCAGTACTAGTAACATAGAGATTTTAGAATATAGCTATTTATTATTTTCACATTCTGAGCTATCAGATGTAAATAAATATTATTTATTTTTAATTAGCATTGTTTCATTGACAGATATATCCGGATACTTTGTTGGCAAAACTATAGGTAAAAATAGTTTATGTCCATCAATTAGTCCGAAAAAGACAGTAGAAGGCTTTATTGGTTCATTGATTATTCCATTAATAATATTTTTTATATTATTTAATTTTGTTTTTTCCATACCTATACTAATTAGTGATGTTATTTTTATGTTATTATGTTGCATATTTTGTACAGTTGGAGATTTGTCAGTGAGTGTTTATAAAAGATTTCATAATGTTAAAGACTCAGGAAATATTTTGCCAGGCCATGGTGGTATTTTAGATAGACTTGACAGTTATCTCCCTACAATTTCTATTCTACATATTTGGTTATTCTTATAATGATTACTATTTTAGGCTCAACAGGGACAATTGGAAAAAATACATTATCAGTTCTGAAAAGTGTAGGTAAGCAAAATAAAGTATTTGCACTTAGTGCGAATAAAAATATTAATCTTTTATTTCAACAAATCAGAGATTTTAATCCAAAGTATGCTGTCATATCTGATAAATCTAACGCATTGAAGCTTATAGAATTTTGTAATAAAAATAAAATAAAAACTAAAATATTGTTTGGTGAAAAAAACTTATCATTTATAAGTACTCATAAACAATGCAAATGTGTGTTATCGGCAATAGTTGGAGCTGCTGCCCTGAAACCAACTTATGATGCAGCAAAATCTGGAAAGAAAATACTTTTAGCTAATAAAGAGTCCTTGATTATGTCGGGCAAGCTTTTGATGACCGCTGCCCATAAAAGTGGTGCTATTTTGATTCCAGTAGATAGTGAGCACAATGCTATTCTGCAAATTTTATCTTCATTTGGTATTAATTATAATAATTCAGTCAGAAAAACAATTTCTAAAGATGTAGACATGGTTACTTTAACAGCTTCCGGAGGACCATTTTTAAACTATTCAAAGAATAAACTGTCAAAAGTTACTCCAAAAGAAGCAGTTAATCACCCTACATGGAAAATGGGTAAAAAAATCTCCGTAGATTCTGCATCTATGATGAATAAGGGTTTGGAAATTATTGAGGCTGCGATATTATTTGATTTAAAGCCTAATCAAATCAATGTTCTTATTCATCCTGAAAGCATTGTTCATGCGTTAATTACATTTACAGATGGATCAGTAATTTCACATATGAGCGCACATGATATGAGGGTTGCTATTAGCTATGCCTTGTCATGGCCTGACAGACATAAACTAAAAGTTAATTCATTAAAAAAATTTAAAATAAATAAACTCTCGTTTCATGAGGTTAAACCAAATCAATTTAAATGCTTAGATTTATGCATGAGGGCTCTGAATATTGGTTATAATGCTCCTACTATCTTAAACGCAGCTAATGAAATAGCAGTTTCAAAATTTCTTGAAAATAAGATTAAATTTATTGATATACCAGTTATAATTGACAAAGCATTAAAGAATATGCCAATCAATAAGAGTAATACTCTTAAATCTATATTAGAATGTGATCAACTTACAAGGGACTATATAACTAACTATATAAATACAACATGGAAATAATACAGAGTATCCTTGGTTTTTTTATTGCAATTGGAATATTAGTCACATTCCATGAATTTGGTCATTTTTATATAGCTAGATTATTCAATGTCAAAGTACTCAATTTTAGTATTGGCTTTGGAAAAACACTATTTAAGAAACAGTTCAGTAATGAAGGGACGGAGTATTCTATTGGACTAGTTCCTTTAGGTGGTTATGTAAAAATGCTCGAGTCTTCAGAGTTAGACCCTGAAAAGGATAAAGATGATTATGTTTATTGTTTTGACAAACAGTCTGTTTATAAGAAATTTTTAATAGTTGCAGCTGGGCCTGTTTTTAATTTAATTTTAGCTGTCATTTTTTTTACTGTGGTCCATTTTTCTGGAATTACTGGAATGAAACCATTTGTTACATCAATTGAAGGTCATAATTTATCCCAGGCTCAAAATAAGTCATTCCATGAAATTATTGAAGTAAATGGTATTGCAACCCAAAGATGGCAGGATGTCAGAGTTGAAATATTGAATGCCGTAGTAAATAAAACAAGATTAGATGTGCTTGTTAAAGATTATAAAAACAGTATAAGTGCGATTAATATTAATTATGATGATGACATTTTACAAGAAGATGGAGACATTATTCTCAATCTTGGCTTTAACCCTAGAACTCCAGAAATTCCGTCTGTAATCGGGACTATTGAGAATAATTCTCCAGCCTCTTTAGCTGGTCTTGATGTTGGAGATCAGATTTTGAGTGTGAATGATAAAAATATAAAGAATTGGGATTCGCTGGTTACTATTATTCAAAATAATCCAGACAATATTTTGAAACTCAAAGTTAATCGTTTTGAAAAAATATTAGATATTATTCTTGTCCCAGCTATGAAGGCATCTTCTGACGATAAGGGTGGTTATGCTGGTATATCTCCTGATAGAAACGCGCTAAATGATTTCAGAGTCCTTGTTAAGTATCCATTTTTTGAATCAATATATAAATCTATACTTTTAACATATAATTATTCCATACTTACGTTTAAAATGATTTTTGAATTATTTACAGGCCAGGCCAATATGAACAATATAAGTGGTCCATTGAGCATCGCTGAGTTTTCTGGAAAATCATTATCAATGGGATTTGTATATTTCTCTTACTTGCTTGCGATATTAAGTATTAGCCTAGGAGTTCTTAATCTACTTCCAATCCCAGTACTAGATGGTGGACACTTAGTTTATTACATATTTGAGATATTAACTGGAAAAGCTGTGTCAGAAAAATTTCAACTTATTGCCCAACAATTTGGAATGTTAATCCTTTTTGGTATCATGATAATAGCTTTTTATAATGACTTTGCGAGACTATTATAGTGTTTCTCAGAATATATTCTTTATTACTTATAGTATTAGTTTCATTCACTAATGTGCATGTATATGCCGAAGATAAGAATGCAGAGAACTCTGTTATATCTAATATAATTATTAAGGGCAACAATAGGGTTACGGATAATACTATTCTCAGTTATTCAAACGTCGAGGAAGGCGATAGATTTAGTCCAGAGTTAGTGAAAAAGATAATTAAAGATTTATATGAAACTAAATATTTTGATGATATATCAGTTTCATTAAATTTTAATGATCTGATTATAACTGTGAGTGAAAAACCAATAATTTCAGAGATTATCATTACTGATAATAATATTATTGAAGATGAGGATATTCTAAAAGCATTAGAGGATGTTAATATTTCCAACACTATGCCATACGACAAAAATATTTTTGATAAAATTGAGCAAGAACTCATAAGATTATATTTTGATAGAGGAAGATATAATGCTGATATCTCATCAAAAATAACTAAGCTGGAGAGAAATAGGGTTTCAATTGAGTTAATTATTAAGGAAGGCGACGCTTCTTCCATTAAAGAAATAAATATTATTGGAAATAAAAGTTTTTCTAAGAAAGAAATACTCCGTGTGATGTCGTCAGGAACCAAGTACTTCTTTGAGTTTTGGTCATCTAAAGATACTTATTCCAGTTCTGTATTAAGATCTGATATAAGTAAGATAGAAAACTATTATTTAAATAGAGGCTATGTAAGATTTCGTATTTTATCAAATCAAGTAAATCTATCTAATGATAATCAAGACATTATTATTACAATAAATATTGATGAAGGAGAAAGATATGAGTTTGGGGATATTAAAGTTTATGGAAACTCAGTTGTTAGTCCAGAAATTCTTAAAAGTAGTTTAATGGAAGTAATGCTTCCTAAGCAGACATTTTCACGTCAAAAAATTCAGGAGTCAGAAAAGCTACTAGCATATCTTTTGGGGGATGAAGGTTTTGCTTTTCCAGAAGTCCTGTCATTGCCCATTATTGATGATGCAACAAAAATTGTTGATGTTGAGTTTAGAGTAGATCCAGGACAAAGAAGCACTGTTAGAAGAATTAACATTACGGGAAATATTAATACAAATGATGAAGTTTATAGAAGAGAATTGCGTCAATTTGAATCATCCCTTCATAGTAATCTTCATATTGAAAGATCTAAAATAAGGCTTCAAAGACTTAAGTTTGTAGAAGATGTAAAGGTTATAAAAACCAAGGTATCTAATTCTAGTGACATGGTTGATGTGACTTTTGAAATTAAAGAACGTAAATCTGGTGAATTTAAAGTTAGTGCTGGCTGGTCTGATACGGATGGAGCTATTTTCGATATAAATTTACAGCAAGATAATTTTCTTGGCTATGGAAAAAATGTAGGCCTCAAAGCTTCAAAGAGCACTGTGAATACATCATTGCAATTCTTACTAACAGACCCTTATTTTACATATGATGGTGTCAGCAGAACTGTTTCTTCGACAATTAGCGCGACAGATGTTAGTGGTACTTCAACATCAACATATCTTTCGGATACTTTTGCTGTTGGAATTGCGTATGATATACCTGTCTCGGAGACATCTACTTTTGGAATTGGATATGATATTAGTTTGACTGAGTTTACGCAAACTATAGCTTCCCCAAAAGTGGTTACTCATCATCTTGCTGACCATGGTACTAGTTCTCTGGGTGTAAAACTTATGGCTAATTATGTCACTGATACAAGGAATAGAACAGTTTTTGCAGAAACAGGGGTACTAACACAATTAAATAGTAATATTTTTCTAGCTGCTTCAGGAGCATCTCATGCATCAGTAACTTTCAGAACAGAATCGAATAAAAATTATATACTAAAAACATTTGGTTTTGATTGGCCAACAGTTTTTCAACTTAAAACAACAGTTGGAGCTGGTTTCGGGCTTAATGGTGCAACATCTCTTCCTTTTTACAACAAATTCTTTGCTGGTGGTAATGGAACAGTTAGAGGGTACAAAGGTTCTAGTTTAGGTCCATTGACATATAATGCGCCAAGCACGCTTGTAGGTAGTGGATTTCACTCATGTAGAGCAAAAGCAATCCCAGGTAAATATAGAAAATGTGACGCAGTTGGTGGTGACTTTATGACAGTAGCCCAATTTAATTGGGTATTTTCTCCGCCGCCTTTCTTAGGAGAGGACACGAGAGCATTACGAACAACTTTATTTGTTGATGTTGGAAACGTATTTGAGAAAGTTAATAACTTCGATTACAATGAATTGAGAGGAAGTTATGGCATAGAGTTTAATGTACTCACACCAATTGGTGCTGTTTCAGTAGGATTTGTAAGTACTATTAATTCAAAAGAAGGGGATGACACACAACCAGTAATTTTCCAACTAGGAGGAAATTTTTAATATTATGAATACTATATTTAAATCAATGCTATTTTGCCTTATCACGGCAATGCTTGTTCCGTCATCTGCTAGTGCAGAACTTAAACTAGGGATAGTAAATCTTGATCAGTTATTCAAGGAGATTCCTATTTATACTGAATCACAGGAAAAAATAAAAAAGCAATTTGATCCAAGAGCAAGAAATCTTAAAACTTTAGAAGAAGAGTGGAACAATTTGAATGAACAGTATTTAAAGAATGAGACAGTGATGTCTGATAAAGAGAAAAAGGTACTTGTTGAAAAAATTCAAAAAATTGAAGCCAAGTTTAGAACTGGACAAGAAAAGATACAAACAGACTTGCAAAGATTACAGCAAGAAGAGCTTTCAAAAATAAGAGCTATTGTTGAAACTGCAATCACAGAGTATGCTGAAAAAAATAATTTTGACCTTATCATTAGAGCTGATGGTACAACTCTTTATGCGAAAAAATATATTAATATTACGCAAGAGATTATTTCTAGACTTCAATAATGAAGCTTAAGAAAAAATATTCTTTAGCAGAAATAGCTTCTAAATATAATTGTAAAATATTAGGTGATAGCGAAACTATATTTGAATATGTGTCAAGTGTGCCCAATAGTAAAGAAAATTCTATTTCATATATTAGCGATATAAAACATATTGCATATTTAGATGAAACTAAACTTTCATGTGTTATTGCAAGCAATACGATTGCATCTAAGATAAAAATTCCTGTAGTAATTCATGAAAACCCTCAGTTATTATTTATTAAAATCATCAAAGAGTCATATGAGCCGGCTAACAGCAGCATGTTTTCTAGTACAATTGATTCATGCAATACTATAGCTGCATCGGCAACTATTGGAATAAACTCGGTAATAGGTAAAAATGTGACTATTGGAAAATCTTCAGTAATATATCCTAATGTCACAATATATGACAATAGTATTATTGGTAATAATGTCATAATTCAATCTGGAGCAGTAATTGGTTCTGATGGTTTTGGACTTATAAAAGATGCTGATCTCTGGGTAAAAGTTCCTCATGTAGGAAATGTTCTGATTGGAAATAATGTGGAAATCGGTGCAAATACTACTATCGATAAAGGAACGATTGATAGTACGATAATCTCTGATAATGTTAAAATTGATAACCTTGTTCATGTGGCTCATAATGTTAAAATAGGAAAAAATACAGCGATAGCGGCATGCGTGGGAATAGCCGGTAGTACTGATATTGGAGAGAATTGTACAATTGGCGGCGGGAGTGGATTAAATGGACATATTAATATAGCTGATAATGTGCATATACATGGAATGACAATGGTTACTAAATCTATAAAAGAGCCAGGAATGTATGCTTCCGGAACAACTGTTGAGCCAGCTGATAGTTGGAGAAAAAACCAAGCAAGATTTAAAGAACTAGATTCATTCGTGAAATTGATTAAGAAGAAAACATAAATTTGGAGAACAAAGATGAGCGACAATGATATTCAGAATTATTTGCCACATAGATACCCGTTTTTATTAATAGATAAAATACTAAATTTTAAAAAACATGATTTTCTAAAAGCACAAAAGAATGTAAGTAATAATGAACCATTTTTCCAAGGACATTTTCCCGGTCATCCAGTATTTCCTGGTGTTCTCATTCTAGAATCGATGGCCCAGGCAACTGCTTTGCTAGATTTTAAAAGTAATGAAAGAGATAAGGATGGCCTACTATATTATTTTGTAGGCATCGATAAGGCTAGATTTAAAAAACCAGTTGTACCTGGTGACGTTATGATTATCGATGTTAAGCTTAATCAAAGCAAGAGAGATGTCCATAAGTTTACTGCCTCTTGCATGGTTGATGAGACTATTGTTTGTACAGCAGAGCTATTAGGAGCTGTTAGAGCTAAATAATGATTCACTCAACCGCAATAATTAGTAAATCTGCAAAAATTGATTCATCAGTTGTTATTGGTCCTTATTCCATAATTGGTGACAATGTAGTTATATCTGAAAATACAAAACTAGAAAGCCATGTTGTGATTAAAAAAAATACGTCTATTGGTCGTAATAATAAAATATATCAATTTGCTTCAATTGGTGAAGATCCCCAGGACCTTAAATTTAATAATGAAGAAACTACTCTTATTATTGGTGATAATAATACATTTAGAGAGTTTTGCACAATAAATAGAGGCACTGTTACAGGCATTAATGAAACTATAATTGGTTCAAATAACCTCTTTATGACATCAAGTCATGTTGCACATGATTGTATTATAAAAGATAACTGTATATTATCGAATGCCGCATCATTAGCTGGCCATGTTAGGATAGGAAATAACGTCTCCCTCGGTGGATTTACGTTAGTCCATCAATTCTGCGAGATAGGAGATTATGCATTTAGTGGTCTAGGCACTGTAATTTCAAGAGATGTCACTCCTTATACGCTTGTTGCTGGCAATCATGCTCAGGCCTATAAGATTAATACTGCTGGATTAAAAAGAAAAGGTTTTGACTTAGATACAATCAAGGGACTAGAAAAAATATTTAAACTATTTATTAAATCTAAAGCTAGTCGCGATCAAGTGAATGCAGAATTTAAAAATCTAAACTTAAATCATAAAGAGATTAAATATTTCGTGAGTTTTATAAATTCTAGCGAAAGAGGGGTCACTAGATAAATTATTCAAGCATTTTATTTGCTAGCCTTGCAACATTCATTGAAGCTCCTGGCTTAAGTATTTTCCTAATTTGATTATAACCATCTTCCATTGATTCTCTATATGAAGCATCCTGATCAATTCTTTGTAATTCAACCATAACCTGAACTTCGTCACTATAATCTGGCTGGATAAACTCTTTTACAATTGGCTGTGAACCTAATGTCTCACCTAAAACTAAGTTTACTAAACCAATATATTTTAATTTCACTAGACTTTTCATAATCAGATATGTCAAAGGCGAAAGTCGATACATTATAATCATTGGGATATTCATCATAGCTAATTCCAAAGTAACTGTTCCAGAAGCAGTAATAACTTTTTGGCATTTTTTTATTTCCTCAATATCTTTGCCGCTAGTTAATAAGATATCCCATCCCTTTGGAAGTAATTTCATCAGAATTTTTTTAGCTGTATTATTAGCATAAAATATTTTAATATTTTTTGCATATATATCATCATTTTTAATAATTCTAATTGAATCAATCATTCGATGTAAATTATTACGTATTTCAGATTCTCTGCTTCCTGGAAAAATCCCTATACTCGTCATTCTATGATTATATTTTAATTCAGTTGGCTTGAATCTATTATCATCAGCCAATGGATGGCCTACATATGTTACATTTTTAGTATATTTTTTAAATAATTTTTCTTCAAATGGAAATATTACGGCTAACTCATCAACTGCTTTTATGATATTTTTAATTCTTTTTTCACGCCATGCCCAAACTTGGGGAACCACATAAAATAATACAGGAATATTATTTTTCTTTGCAAATTTAGCAACTTTTAGATTAAACTCAACATAGTCGACTAAGACAACTAACTTTGGTTTATTTTCAAGTATATGATTATATGCAATATTCAATGCTTTTTTAATTTTAGAATATTTCGCTATTACTTCAATAATTCCAATTACTGAAATCTCTTCTGAGTTAAAGATTATATTTGAACCTGTTTTTTTTAGTTCCTGCTGCCCAATAGCTGTAAATTTAGTATCAGGATTCAACTTCTTATGTTCATTAACATAATTTGCAGCATGCTGATCACCAGAAGATTCTCCAGCAATAATAAATATGTTTTTTATATTACTCATTGGTAGTCATTGATAATTTTAGAAATATATTTAATAGAATTGCTGCTTAATTCGGGATAAATGGGTATAGAAATGCATTCTTTAGCCACTTTTTCTGTATTCTTAAGATTATATTTATAATTAAAGTTTTTTAATGCCTTTTGTTTATATATTGGTATTGGGTAATAGACGCCATATGGGATAGAACTACTTTTTAGATGCCTAATAAATTTAGCTCGATTTTTAACTTTTATAGTATATTGATTATATACATGATGAGAATTATCTTCACATTCATATGGCAGAGTTACCAGCTGGTTTTTTATCAAACTTTTATATAGTTTTGCAATACGATTCCTTTTTTTATCAAGGTTATTAATAATTTTTATTTTAGTAAGTAATATCGATGCTTGTATTTCATCTAATCGAGAATTATAGCCAATGTATTGATGTATATTTCTAATTAAGCCACCATGATTCCTAAGTTTCTTTAAAATTTTCATTTTAGCAAGACTATTGGTGGTTATCATTCCACCATCTCCAGCACAGCCAAGATTCTTCGTAGGAAAGAAACTGAAACACCCAAAATCTCCAAAGGTTCCAGTATATTTATTATTTTTTTTAGCACCAAACGATTGAGCGCAATCCTCCACTAACTTAAGATTATATTTTCTGCATATTCTTTTAATTTCATAAATCTCCGCTGACTGTCCAAATATATGTACGGGCATTATTGCTTTAGTTCTTTTATTAATATATTTTTCAATATTTTTATGATTAATATTAAACGTATGCGGATTGATATCAACAAAAACTGGTTTAGCTCCAACTAAAACAATTGCTTCAGCAGTAGCAAAATAAGTAAAAGGAGTAGTGATGACCTCATCACCATGGCCAATATTCAAAGCTCTTAAAGATAGGATGAGAGCATCTGTCCCGGAGTTACATGAGACACTATATTTGGATCCTATGAAATTAGAAAATTTTGCTTCAAGCTCTCCTACATTTTCTCCTAGAATATATTGTCCTGATTTAAGGATATTTAATACATTTTTATCAACTTCTTTTGAAATTAACTCATATTGCTCGCTTAAATCAAATATCTTAATTTTCTTATTCATAATAGTTTTGATATCAATGTAGCTGTTTCAACAGCTGCTTTTCCTTGCTTCCCATCAACTAAAGGTTTTTCTTTGCCAAGACAGGATAGTATAAAGTTATTTATCTCATCTTTCAAAGCATCTGTTTTATCATATTTAAATTCTTTGAAACTAAATAATTCTTTACTGGCTTTAGAGTTCTTAATGTATTTTTTAATGTTTGAATTCATAAAGTCTACAGAGTAATATTTATCTTTTTCAAATACTCTAATCTTTCTTTCATTTTTTTGACTTATTCGACTTGCTGTTAGGTTTGCAACTGATCCACCAGAAAATTCAAGCCTGACATTTGCTATGTCTGTTGATGTTGTAATAATCTTTTTCCCAAAAGCTGATACATTCTTAATATTCTTTTTCATTAATGTTGTAACTATATCGATGTCATGAATCATTAGATCAAAAATTACGTTAACATCTGTCGATCTTGGATTAAACTTGGCAAGCCTATGCACTTCTATAAAGAGAGGGTCTGATATTTCTTTTGTTAACCTTTTCATTACAGGATTAAACCTTTCAAGATGACCAACCTGAAGAATCACTTTATTTTTCTTAGCAAGATCAACTAATTTTTTTGCTTGAGCAACAGTTTCAGTCATTGGTTTTTCAATAAGAACATGTTTTTTATTTTCTAGAAAAAATTTTGCTATCTTAAAATGCATTTTAGTCGGAGTAACTAATGAAATAGCATCAATATCATTAAGAATTTCTTTGTAGTTTGAAGATTTTTGTATGGAATCATGCCCATTTAAATCAATATTGTCTAAATTCGTATCTACAACCCATTTAGTGTCACATTGTTTATTGCTAATAAATTTTTCAAGATGATATTTACCTAGATAACCTATACCGACAACACCTATATTTAATTTTTTTCTTTTCATTTTGAAGTATTGGCTTTGATTATTTGTTATATTTATAATATCTCAATTATATATAGTGAACTAGTTATGACAAGTCAATTTTTAGCGGGTGTTGATGAAGTTGGCCGAGGATGTCTGGCTGGACCCGTTATATCTGTAGCAATAATACTCAAAGATA
>JAQWOB010000004.1 GCA_029246085.1 Gammaproteobacteria bacterium | reverse complement strand
GGAGATATATCATCTTTTGAATCATTGATGACCGCATTATCTGCAACTGTTGGTACTGGTAATATTGCTGGCGTTGCTACAGCAATATTTTTAGGAGGTCCTGGCGCAATATTCTGGATGTGGTTGACCGCGCTTGTCGGTATGGCAACTAAATATGCAGAAGCATTCTTAGCTATTGTTTATAGAGAGAAAAATACAAAAGGTAATCATGTTGGTGGACCGATGTATTACATAAAAAACGGACTAGGGCAAAAATATAATCTACTTGCTTATGCGTTTGCCTTTTTTGGAATGATAGCTGCCTTTGGAATTGGTAATGGCGTCCAATCTAATTCGGTTGCACAAGTTATATCAATGGAACTAGATATTTCCAGAGCTATGGTTGGATTTATAATTGCTATATTGGTCATGCTGGTAATTATAGGAGGTATTCAAAGCATTGGTAGAACAGCTGCAAAATTAGTACCCGCGATGTCTCTAATATATATTTTGGGTGGATTATACATAATCGTATCTAATTTTGAGTTGGTCCCTACTATTTTTTGGCTGATCATAGATTCAGCATTTAACACTACGGCTGCATCGGGTGGTTTTGCGGGGGCAACTGTATGGGCTGCTATAAGGTATGGAGTATCAAGGGGTGTTTTTTCTAATGAAGCTGGCCTCGGGAGTTCACCAATTGCACATGCGGCAGCAAAAACAAATGACCCTAAACACCAAGGATCTATCTCTATGTTGGAGCCATTAATTGATACTCTTCTGGTATGTACAATTACAGCTTTTGTTATTCTTATAAGTCAGAGTTGGTATATAGGTTACAACGGTGCAGCTTTAACAACCTATGCGTTTGACTCTGCTATTCCTGGTATTGGTAAATATATTGTAATTTTTGGTTTAGTTCTTTTTGCATTTAGCACCATAATTGGATGGAGCTACTATGGTGAAAAATGTGCTGAGTTCTTGTTTGGAGAAAAAGTAATATTATACTATAGAATACTTTGGGTGGTGGTAATTCCTATTGGTGCTGCTGTAGAATTAAATTTAGTATGGCTGGTTGCAGATATAATGAATGGTCTAATGGCCTTGCCAAATCTTATAGCACTATTGTTGTTAAGCCCTATAGTATTCAAACAAACAATGAAGATAAAAAATAACATTAGTACATAGCAATGGTAGATAAGAGAATAAATCAGCATATTATATCCGCTCTCAATGAGGATCAGTATCAAAATGATTTAACATCAAAATTATCCAAGAATATAGAAGTACAAGCCTCAATCATTTCAAAAGAATCTTTTTATATATATGGCTTAAATTGGATGAAAGCTGTATTTAAAAAAGTTGATAAGAATCTGAAAATAGACCTAAAGGTTAGAGACGGTGAATATATAAATAACAAAAAGATAATTGCTAAAATATCTGGAAAAAGCAGATCTATATTATCAGCCGAAAGAACTGCTTTGAATTATCTTCAAACAATGTCTGGTGTATATGATAAATGTATAAGATATAAAAAGAAGATTATTCACAAGCCAAATATTAAAATTCTTCATACAAGAAAAACTATTCCTCTAATGCGTTTACCTTTAAGCGAAGCTTGTTCTGCTGCTGGTTGTAACCCTCATAGATATTCATTATCAGATGGAATTTTATTGAAAGAAAATCATCTAAGAGTTATAGATAATCTAGAAGAATTCATCCTCAAGGCAAATAAGAAAAAACAGAAAGTTATCATAGAGGCAAAGTCCCCCTCTTTTGCAAAGAAGATCTCAAAACTTAAAATAGAAAGAATCCTTTTGGATAATTTTACACCAAAACAGATAAAGGATTACTTAAAATCTTACAAGAAACAAAAAATAGAAGTGTCTGGATCTATAAATATTAATAATATAAAAAAATATGCAATTGATGGGGTGAATTTTATATCTATTGGCTCCCTAACTAAAAATATAATTTCTAAAGATATATCGCTTTTGATTGAATAACTTTATAGTTTTTTCTAACTAATATATAATAATACGATGAACAAATCCTTCGATGTCCAAACGTTTTTAAAAAACTTTTTATCTAAAGAAGAATCATCAGGTTTTCTACTTCTAATATTTGCAGCCTTTGCTTTAATAATTGTCAATAGTCCGCTTCAATCATTATACTATGATCTTAAGTATCTCCCACTGTCTATTGATATAGGCGAATTTACATTATCTAAATCCGTTGAACACTGGGTCAATGATGGATTGATGGCAATATTCTTTTTCGTGATTGGTTTAGAGTTAAAAAGAGAGATGTTGGAAGGCGAATTGTCGAGTTTTTCTAAAATAATCTCCCCGGGCATAGCTGCAATAGGAGGCATGTTGGTACCCGCATTAATTTATATATTTATTAATTATGATTTAGAGCAAAATTTAGTTGGTTGGGCGATACCTACTGCAACTGATATTGCATTTTCTTTGGCTATACTACTCATTATCGGCAAGAGAGTTCCTATAGGTTTAAAGATATTTTTATTATCTCTAGCAATTATCGATGATTTAGGCGCTGTTCTTATTATTGCATTCTTTTATTCATCTGATTTACAGATGATTTATTTGTTTTATGGTGCTATGTTTTTTATCGCACTCATAATGATTAACTTGCTTGATGTCCAAAGAAAAATAATTTATGTTATTTTGGGAATATTTTTATGGTACTGCATTTTAAAATCTGGTGTCCATGGAACGCTAGCGGGAGTGCTTCTTGCAACAACCATACCCAACAGTTCAAAAAAAGATAATGAGCTCTCAATGTTAAAAGATCTTGAACATCCAGTTCATCACTATGTAGGGATATTCATTTTGCCGCTTTTTGCTTTTTTCAATAGCGACATTAACTTTCAGGCTTTATCTTTTAATAGCTTTATGAGTCCAATCTCTACTGGAATAATGCTTGGTTTACTACTAGGCAAACCAATTGGTATTACATTATTTACATACTTATCTATTAAGCTAAAAATATGCACACTGCCTGATGGTATAAAAATGATAGATATACTTGGTATATCTTTTTTATGTGGCATTGGATTCACAATGAGTTTGTTTATTAATAATTTAGCATTTAGCTCAATAGAATTAATTGATGCAAGCAAATTAGGTATTTTCGTTGGTTCTATGATTGCTGCAGTTATTGGTTATAATATCTTAAAGAAAAGGTTTGGATAGTAATATACACAATTTGATATACAGATTTAGATTACGTTCCACCAATAGTTATATTATCTATTAGCATCGATCCAGTTCTAATTCTATTTCTATTATCCACATCATCTCCGAGGGATACTATATTCTCAAACATCTGCAGTAGATTAGAAGCTACTGTGATTTCCGTTACAGGATACTGAATCTCGCCATTTTTAATTAGATAGCCAAAAGCACCACGTGAATAATCCCCAGTTAATGAATTAGCACCGCTTCCCATCATATCTGTTATGTAGAGACCATCAGTCATATTTTGTAATAAATTGGCTTCAGGTTTTTTAGATGAAACAAGTATGTTGGTCAATACTCCATTGCCGGTACATTTTGATTTTAGTTTTCTAGCAGCATATGTATCGAGTAAATAAGTTTTTAATATGCCATCTTTTATAATATCTTTTTTTTGAGTTAATACTCCCTCAGAATCATAAGGCCGTGTTGCGGATCCATTTGATAAGCTTGGATCCTCTTGTATGTTTACAAAATCTGGAAATATTTTTTTATCTATCTTGTCTATGAGAAAACTAGATTTTTTATATATTGAAGATCCGTTAATAGCGGATAAAAAACTACTTAT
>JAQWOB010000003.1 GCA_029246085.1 Gammaproteobacteria bacterium | reverse complement strand
ACTACCAGTTACATTAGATACCATATGCATTACATGAGAATATTTCTCTATCATCATTTTATCTGTTAATTTAATAGAACCTACTTTTGATACTTTCCCTGCATCATTTCTTCCAAGATCAATTAACATTAAATGTTCAGCTAGTTCCTTCGGATCGTTTCTTAATTCATTCTCTAAAATATTATCTTCAGTCTCATTTTTACCCCGAGGCCTTGTTCCAGCTATTGGCCTCACAGTAATCAAATCATCCTCTAAACGCACTAAAATTTCAGGTGAGGAGCCAACAATTTGATAATCACCCATATTTAAATAATACATATATGGAGATGGGTTAAGCTCCCTCAACTCTCTATAAAAATTTATAGATTCTCCTACGAAATCCATAGACATCCTTTGCGAAAGAACAACCTGCATAACATCGCCATCTATAATATATTTCTTGATTTTATCTACTGATGAAATAAAGTCATGCTTATCAAAATGATAATTTATCTCTAAATTAGTAATTTTTTCTTTAGACTGTCTGCTAGTTTTATGTTCAGGTATAATTTTATCTCTCAAAAATATTTCTAACTTTTTAATTTTATCTTGAGACTCCTTAAAACTATCCAAATCATTCTGTGTATAAATTACAATATGAATTTGATTGTTAATTTTATCAAAAACTAAAAATTCTTTTGAGACAATTAGGCAGATATCAGGTGTATCCATGTCATCTTTTTGCATTGTTGCTTTAATGGCTGGCTCAAAATATTTAACTGTATCAAAACCAAAATAACCTACTAAACCACCTTGAAATTTTGGCAGATTAGAATCACTTGGTACATTAAATTTTTTCTGAAATTCCTCTATCCAATCAATTGGGTTATTTGTTTCAACATCTTCAATAAGTTTGTTAGAAATAAAATATTTAATTCTATTATTTTTTAATTCTATATATTCTTCTGAAGGTAGACCTATAATTGTATATCTACTCCAGTCTTTTTCTCCCTCTAATGACTCTAGAAGGTATGATTTTGGCATATTTGATAATTTTTGATAAACGTCTATAGGATCAAGGCCATCATTGATTAATGTAGATTTTAATGGGATTAGATTATAACCTTTTTCAATATACTTTATAAAGTCTTGTTCTGTCATTCGGTTATAATTCTTTTATTTAATTTTACTTAATACTTCTCTCATTGACGTAATAGTCTCACTATAACTCTTAGAGTTAAAAATTGCAGAGCCAGCAACAAAAGTATCAGCCCCAGCTTCAGCTACTTTGCCAATATTTTCTAAATTAATTCCTCCATCTACCTCAAGTCGGATTTCTTTTCCTGATTTATTTATTAGATCTTTGACTAATGAGATTTTTTTTAAAGTGCCATTGATAAATTTTTGACCTGGAAAACCTGGGTTGACTGACATTAAGAGAATAATATCAAGATCATTAATACAGTGTTCAAGACAACTAATAGATGTTGCGGGGTTCAAAACAATTCCTGGTTTACATCCATTTTCCTTAATTAAATTTATAGTCCTATCAAGATGCTCAGTACCCTCTGGATGAAAGGTAATATAGTTTGCTCCTGCTTTAGCGAAATCAGGAATTATTCTGTCGACGGGCTTTATCATCAAATGAACATCTATTATGCTTGTAATACCATATTCCCTCAAAGAGGCGCAAACCATTGGCCCAAATGTTAAATTTGGAACATAGTGGTTATCCATAACATCAAAATGAATCATGTCTGCGCCAGCATCTACTACTTTCTCCACATCTTCTCCTAATCTTGAGAAGTCAGCTGATAGGATGGATGGAGCAATCTTATAATCTTTCATATTATGCTATAAATATATCTATTTGATGAGTATATGTTAACAGAGATATTAATTATATTATAATTTTCATGATATTATATATTGATAATTAATGGAGTAAGAATCATGAATAAATTTAATATATTAACCTTTTTTATATGTTTATTTCTAACAGGGAATGTATATTCAGCTCAATATGAAGTAAAAATGTTAAGCTCAGGTAGTGGAGGATCGATGGTTTTTGAACCGTCAGTAATTAAAATTCAACCTGGCGATAGTATAAAGTGGTTAAATGCAAATCCTGGTCATAATGCTGTTTCTATCAATGAAATGATGCCTTCTGGTGCTAAAGCTTGGAATGGTAAAATGAATGAAGAAATAGTTGTAGAATTTACAGAAGAAGGAGTCTATGGGTATAAATGCACGCCACATTACATTCTTGGCATGGTAGGCCTAGTTGTAGTTGGTAATCCTGCATCAAACCTAGATCAGTCTAAAGATTTTGCAGAACAGGCTCAATCAAAGTTTGCAATGAATAAAAATAGATTCAGTGAGTATTTTTCGTTAATAAAATAGTATGGAAAATTCAACTGACTCGTTAAGTAAATACAATCTTTTATTTAAAGGTAAAGTAAGGAATATCTATGATTATGATGATGAAAGGTTATTAATATATACTTCAGACAGAATATCTGCGTTTGACTATGTTTTTAAAGATGAAGTTCCAGGTAAAGGAATACTCTTGACCAAAATGGCAAAGTTTTGGTTTAACAAAACCAGTCATATTATTCAAAATCATATTTCAAATGAACAGTTAGATATTCCTGAAAATATAAAAGGGAATTGTATGTTGGTAACAAAAACTAAAGTTTTACCTATAGAGGCAATTGTTAGAGGACACTTGGCAGGATCGGCATGGTCCACATATGAGAATACAGGTAAAATAAATAACATGGAGATGTTAAAGACATATAAAAAATATGACAAATTTAATGAACCCATATTTACTCCATCTACTAAAGCTGAAATAGGAGATAAAGATGAAAATATTAGCATCAAACAGATGCAGGATATTATAGGAGTAGAACTTACTGGCAAAGTTCAAAGAATTAGCATTGAACTGTTTAAGTTTGCCTATAATTTTGCAAAAGAAAGAGGTGTGATAATAGCTGATACTAAATTTGAATTTGGTTTAGACAAAGATAATAACTTAACATTAATAGATGAAATTTTTACGCCAGACTGCTCAAGGTTTTGGTTATATAAAGATAATGAAATAAATCATAACTCTTTTGATAAGCAATTTTTTAGGGATTATCTAACCTCAATAAAATGGAATAATAATCAAATTCAGCTGCCAGAAGATATAAAACATTCTTTGCTAGAAAAATATCAGGTAGCTTATAATCTGATTACCATATAAAAATGAAAAAACAGTTTAAGTTGTTTATAAGTGGAACGGGTACAGATGTTGGCAAGACATTTATTACTGAAAATCTAATTTACTTATTAAAATCTAAAGGACTAACTGTAAGTCCTTATAAACCAATTGAAACTGGATGCAAGAAAAGTAAAGATAAATTAATTCCTAGTGATGCGAACAAGTTTTATAAATTAATTAACAAAGAAATAGATATTGATTTAATAAATCCTTATAGATTTCAAGATCCAATATCTCCACATAGAGCAATTAAATTAGCTAATAAAAAAATATTCATTAAAGACTATATTGATAAATCAAAATTATTACCTAAAAATAATTATTTAATTATAGAGGGTGCTGGTGGCCTGTATTCTCCTATTTCAACAGATGGGTATAATATAGATTTAATTAAAAAAATGAAAATTCCAACAGTGCTTGTAGCGAAAGATGAAATTGGAGTTATAAATAATATTTTACTCAGTTTAGACTTATTGCTAAAACATAAAATACCTGTTCTAGCAATTATTCTGAATAAAATAAATAATATTCAACCAAATCAAATGAACAATTATAACGATATAAAGTCTTTAACAAAAGTACCTTTAATTAAAATACATAATACGAAAACAAAAAATCACAAAGAATTCTTGAAGCTCTTAAAAATAATTTCTACTTAAAGATTCCCAGTGGATGAAGCAGAGCATAGCCTAGCTCTTTCTCCTAATATATCCTGAGCAGCTGACTGATTACTGTCTTCGCCACACCATTTATTTAAAGCTGATTGTTGTATAGCTCTTGCATAAGAAAAAGTTACTCTCCATGGCATTTTATTATCGGAATTCATTATATTTAAATGATTTGTTGCTTCATCATTGCTTTGGCCGCCAGAAAGAAAAGCTATTCCTCCTAGATCATCTGGACAGTTATCACTAAGGCATTTAATAGTCATATCTGCAACAGTCTGATAATCAGCACGTTTTTCATTCTTATCACCAGATATCACCATACTTGGCTTAAGTATAACTCCAGGATAATATATATTTATTGCAGTAAGTTGCTCAAATAAACATTTAAGAGTATCTCTTGTAATTTTATCGCACATCTCAATTGAATGATTACCATTTATGAGCACTTCTGGTTCAACTATTGGGACAAGATTATTTTCCTGGCATAGTGATGCATACCTGGCTAGAGCATTACAATTAGAAATAATACAGGATTCAGATGGTATTTGATCACCAATGGTAATTACACCTCTCCACTTGCAAAACTTTGCACCTAATGATTCATAATTAGCTAATCTCTCTCTTAACCCATCTAGTCCTTCTGTTATCTTTTCATTAGGGTGATTAGAAAAATCTTTTGCTCCAGCATCAACTTTAATTCCTGGTAAAATATTTATAGATTTTAAGTAGTCTCTAAATAATTGTCCTGTACTCATTTTTTGATGGAAAGTTTCATCAAAGAGAATAGCTCCACTAATATAATCTGCCAAGTTAGGAGTTGTAACTATTAGCTCTCTATAACGTCGCCTATTTTCTTCAGTTTCTGGTATATTTAAAGCAGCAAATCTTTTGGCGCATGTAGGCGAGCTTTCATCCATGGCTAATAGTCCTTTAGGTTTTGCCATCATTGTCTCTGCTGTTAGCTTAAGTGTTTCTTTGTTCATCCTAACTCCATTATTAAATATATAGTTTTAAAATATTTTATTCTATTTCAATTAATTTTCCAACTTCTACAATTTTGAGAGCATTAGTGCCCCCACTTGTACCCATTAAGTCGCCTTTAGTAATCATTACTAGGTCACCTTTTTTAACAGCACCCTTTTCTAACATTAAATCTATAATTTGTTGATTTGCTTTAGCATGAACATACTCTATATTTGCTAATTTTATTGAATATACACCTTTATAAAGACAAATTCTTCTACTAGTACTATCGTTTTTGGTCATAGCATAAATGGGTATCATAGATTGTATTCTTGACATCCATAAAGGAGTAGAGCCTGTTTCTGTTAAGGCCGCAATAGCCTTTATATTAGACTTACTTGCACTATGCACTGCTGCCAAAGCAATAGTCTGGTCAACTGTTTTAAAATTATCCTGTTTTCTCGCTATTGGTAAAACTTTTCTGTTAGTACTCTCGGCAATTTCGCATATCCTGCTTGCTTCCTGTATTACTTCAACCGGATAATGCCCAATGGCTGTTTCTGCAGATAACATAATAGCGTCAACTCCAGATGTCACAGCATTGGCAACATCAAAAACTTCTGCTCTCGTAGGAACTAAATTGTCAATCATAGACTCCATCATTTGAGTTGCAACAATTACTAATTTATCATAAGAAATTGCTTTCCTAATAAGCCTATCCTGAACTGCAGGTAATTGCTCAATTCCAATCTCAACTCCCAAATCTCCTCGTGCAACTAATAAACCATCACTGATTTTAACAATTTCATCTATATTTTCTAAAGCCTCATTGCGTTCAATTTTAGCTATAATTCCAATACGTTTTTTACCTATTATTTTTTTAATTGTTTTAATATCTTCTGCATCACGAACGAAAGATACAGCAACATAATCTATATCTAACTTAATAGCCTCTTTAAGATCCTTGATGTCTTTATCTGTTATTCCTTTGAGAGAAAGTCCACCGCCTTTTTTATTAATACCTTGTGATGATTTTAATTTTCCACCACGAATAACTTTTGTATATATCTTTGATTTAATAACACCTGTTACCTCAAGCTTTATAAGAGCATCACTCAATAAGAGTTCATCTCCTATATCTAAGTATTTGGGTAAAGATTTTAAAGTTAGCCCTACTGACTTAGAAGTTCCCTTGTTTATTGGCAAAGCTGCATCTAATACAAACTCACTATTAGTCTTTAACAAGATATGTTTCTTTGTACCAAACGTACCTATTCTTATTTTTTGTCCCTGCAAATCAACAAGAGTTGCAACAGGTCTGTTTTGCTTCAACGATGCGGATTTAAGAATATCTATAATCTTAGCTGTTTGTTCTACAGAAGAATGAGATAAATTTATTCTGAAAACATCTGTTCCTTCTTTAATTAAATTAGAAATAATTTTTACAGATGATGATGCCGGGCCTAGCGTACATATTATTTTAGTTCTTTTTCTCATATTAAATCATACCCAGTTTAGTCAATATAGGCATATCTTCTCCTTCAATAAACTTAAGCAATGATCCACCGCCAGTAGAAAGATAAGAAAAATCATTTTGAAGTCCAAGTTTCTCAATTACCGGGATAGTATCACCGCCGCCAACAATTGAGTATGTCTCTGAAGAAGCTATGGCTTCAGATATTTTAATAGTTCCGTTGTCATATGGTTTTTTTTCAATATAACCCAGCGGACCATTCCAAAAAACTGTCTTCGATGACCTTATAATATCAATATAACGATCAGTTGTTTTTTCACCTATATCCAATATTTTATCATTAGATTGTAACATAGATATTTTTTTATTTTTAGGGTTATCAAGGCTTAAACTATCTGTAGATACTACATCTATAGGCATAATAATTTTTTTTGAATGTTCTCCATTTAGAATTTCTTTTGCCTCATTAATAAAGCTACTCTCAACCAAAGAGTTTCCAATATTATTACCCATAGCAGATAAAAAAGTATTTAATATACCGCCCCCTAATATAATATGGTCAGATTTTAATATTAATTTTTTAATTAATGTTAATTTAGTTGATATTTTAGCACCAGATATTATAGTTGTTAACGGTCTAGTCTGATCAGATAATAATTTTTTGGCATTAATAATTTCACTTTCAAGTAAGTGACCAGCATAAGTATCTAAATAATCAGAAACTCCATATGAAGAGGCCTCTTTCCTATGCGATACTCCAAAAGCATCAAATACAAGAACATCTCCAAGCGAAGCAATCTTTTTAGATAAAGGTAATGAATTCTCTTTCTCTCCTACTTCAAATCTAACATTTTCACACATTACAATATTAGTTGTATCATCAAAATTTACCCCATCAGTCCAATTTTCAACGAACATGACTTTCTGAGATAATAGTTCTTGCAGACGATCAGATACTCTTTTTAAACTATACTTAGAGTCATACTGACCCTCTGTTGGACGTCCAAAATGAGATAAGATGATTATACGATTATTATTATTTAAAAGATCTTGAATTGTCTTAAGTGATTTAGTAATTCTAAAATCACTTAATATCTTATTTTCAAATACCGGTACATTTAAGTCTAATCTTAATAAAACTATTTTATTTTTTATACTTGTTTGTGATAATAATTTTTGCATTAATTATTTGCAAGAATTTTTGAAACATCCAACATTCTATTTGAAAAACCCCATTCATTATCATACCAAGCACATATTTTAAAAAACTTATCGTCCATCACTCTCGATAAACTCTCATCGTATACAGATGAATAAGATGAATGATTAAAATCCACAGAAACCAATGGGTCGGCATTATAACCAAGTATGCCTTTTAGTTTACCCTCAGATGCTTTTTTAATGATATTATTGATTTCTTCAAGCGAAGCGCTTTCGCTAGAATTAAAACATAAATCAACCAATGAAACATTTATGGTTGGAACTCTGATAGCAAATCCATCCAGCTTACCATTCAGTTCTGGTAAAACTAATCCTACAGCAGAAGCTGCCCCTGTTTTTGCTGGTATCATTGATTGCGTAGCAGATCTCGCTCTTCTTAAGTCCGAATGATATACATCTGTTAATACTTGATCATTTGTATAGGAATGTATCGTAGTCATGATCCCGCTTTCAATGGTTAGTTTTTCATGAATATCTTTTATTAAAGTTGCTAAACAATTAGTAGTACATGAAGCATTTGAAACTATTTGATGGGAATCATTTAGAATTTCATGATTCACTCCGAACACAATAGTTGCATCTACGTCAGTACCAGGCGCAGATATTAAAACTTTTCTAGCTCCAGCTTTGATATGATTCATTGCCTTCTCCTTAGAAGTAAAGAATCCAGTACACTCCATAACAACGTCTATTTTTAAATCTTTCCATGGCAGTTTTGAAGGATCTCGCTCACTTAAAACCATCACCTCGTCTTTCCCATCAATAGTTATAACGCTATCTTTGACCTCTACACTTTTAGAAAAAGGTCCGTGAGCAGTATCATACTTTAAAAGATGTGCGTTTATTTTGGCATCACCTAAATCATTTATTGCGACAATCCTGATTTCTTCATTGTTATTAGTCTCATAATTTGCTCTAAGCACATTTCTTCCAATTCTCCCAAAGCCATTTATTGCTACATTTATAGTCATAGTGTCATCCGTTAGTTTTAATTAATTTTTTAATACTTTTAATAATATTATTCTTCGTAAATCCAAAATATGTCAATGCCTCTTGTCCAGGTGCTGATAGACCAAATGATTCCATTACAATCTTTGAACCTCTTTTGCCGATAAATTTATCCCAACAAACCCCTATACCTGCTTCTACTGCTAAAACATTTTCAATTGTTGGAGGTAAAATTTTATCTCTATATGATTTCGGCTGAATCATAAATTGTTCCATGCATGGCATCGATATAACTCTTACCGAAATTCCATTCTTATATAAATTTTCTGCGGCCTCTATACATATATGTAATTCTGACCCAGAAGAAATTATTACAGCATTAATTTTTTTTCCACAATCATGAATAACATAACCACCTTTCTGTATAGATTCTATTTGATTTTTAGATCTTTTTAGTTCAGGCAAAGTTTGTCTAGTTAAAATTAAAGATGATGGCCCCGATAATTTGTCTAAGCTAGATTTCCATGATAAAGCGGTTTCAGTAACGTCAGCAGGTCTCCACACACTCATTCCTGGAATAACTCTTAAAGTACTGAGTTGCTCAACAGCTTGATGTGTTGGACCATCTTCACCTAAACCAATAGAGTCATGAGTAAATACATAGATAACCGGTAAATGCATTAGTGCCGACATTCTTATAGCATTTTTTGCATACTCTGAAAAAATTAAAAATGTACTGGCATATGGACGAAAACCACCATGTAAGAAAATTCCATTATTAATTGCACACATCGCAAATTCTCTAACACCATAATGAAGATATTTTCCGGAGAAGTCTTTTTTTGTAATTGCTTTAGACTCTGGCCAAAAAACCAAATTAGATTCTTTTAAATCTGCTGATCCACCAATTAACTCTGGTATTATAGGACCGATTTTTTCAAGAACTACTTGAGAAGATTTCCTTGTAGCCATGGACTTTGAATTACTTTCGATTAATTTATATATATTTTTATCAACCCGAGCAGGCAACTTATTTTTTAATCTCCTTTGTAGCTCACTATAGAGCTTGGGGTGTTTGCTTTTATATATAGCAAGTTTTTTATTCCATGCTAACTCCAACAATTTTCCTTTATTTTGATAATCCCATTCCTTATAAATACTCTTTGGTATTTCAAAAGGTGGGTATGTCCAATTTAAATTTTTTCTGGTTAACTCTACTTCATCTTTCCCCAGTGGAGCTCCATGAATACCACTAGTACCTTGTTTATTTGGAGACCCATACCCTATGGTGGTTTTCATACAGATTATAGTGGGTTTGAGCTTCTCTTTTTTAGCTTGTGATATAGATTTCTCTATAGCCCTAAAATCATGTCCATCAACCTTATCAATTACATTCCATCCATATGATTCGAATCTTTTTTTAATATTTTCTGTAAATGCTAGAGCAGTATTCCCATCAATTGAAATATTATTCATATCATAAATAAGGATTAACTTACTAAGCCCAAGTGTTCCCGCTAAAGAACATGCTTCATGTGAAATTCCTTCCATTAGACAACCATCTCCAGCAAACACATATGTATGATGATTAATTAATTCTAAGCCAGGTTTATTGAACTCATTGGATAAAGATTTTTCTGCGATAGCCATGCCAACAGCATTTGCTAATCCTTGACCTAAAGGGCCTGTCGTTGTTTCGGCTCCTGGGGTAATGTCACATTCAGGATGACCAGGGGTAAGGGAATGTAATTGCCTAAAATTTTTAATATCCTCTATTGTAAGTTTGTAACCCGATAAATGAAGGAGTGAATAAAGCAGCATTGAACCATGCCCATTTGAAAGGACAAACCTATCTCGATTAAGCCATTTCGGATTCAAGGGATTATGTTTTAAGAACTTACTCCACAAAACATAAGCAATGTCAGCCATGCCCATAGGAGCACCAGGATGTCCAGATTTAGCTTTTTCCACAGCATCTAGGCTTAAGAATCTAATTGCATTTGATAAATCTTTTTTATTCATAAGATATGTTAGTTATTACTTTCTCCATTTTATAGAACATCCAATACTTGATTCTTGCTTAAGCGGACCTTTTCCTGTTCTTGCAATTTCAAACATTGCTTTAAATAAATCACTTTGATTGGGATTCGATATATTCTTTGAACCCCTATCATCAAATCTTCCACGATACTGTAATTTAAAATCAGCATTATAACCAAAAAAATCTGGCGTACATACAGAGTTATATTTTTTTGCCACTTCTTGGTCAGTATCAATCAAATAAGGAAAGCCGAAGCCATTTTTTTTAGAAATAATTTTCATGTTCTCATACGAATCATCTGGAAACGAAATAAAATCATTGGGATTAATTGCTACACATCCAATCCCTTTCATTGCTAAAACATCTGTTTCTACAACAAGTTTATCTAAAATAACTTTAACATATGGGCAATGATTACATATAAACATTACCAGCAAACCTTTCGGGCCAGCGCAATCTTGTAGTTTCCAAGTCTTCCCATCTGTCCCTTTCAGGCTGAAATCATGGGCTTTCTCGTCAAAATTACAGGCTGGAGTTGCTAATTCTGTCATGATAAATAATTGAATAACCCCCAAAGTACCCTTATTATATAAATAGTCAGTCTATTTATTTGTTTAATACAAGAATATTGATGATATAATACATCATTTTTAGGCAACTTAGTATCTTATGGCCAATTCAAATTTATCGAAAAGTAAGCAGAAAGAGATTAAAGAGTTAATCGAAATAGGTAGGAAGCAGGGTTATTTGACTGTATCCGCCTTAAATGATTTATTACCAAATAATCTGTTCGATAATGACCAAATTGAACAAATTACCAAACTAATAACAGATCTTAAGATAAAGGTAGTCGAATCTGCTAAAGATGCAGAAGAAGAAACTACTCTTAATGATGAAGAAGTCACAGATGATGAAGATAGTGAGATAAGCGAAGAAGAAGCTGTTGAGGTCCTATCTAGCCTTGATGAAGAATTTGGCAGAACATCAGACCCTGTCAGAATGTATATGCGTGAAATGGGTACTGTAGAATTACTTAATAGAGCTGGCGAAATTGTGATCGCTAAAAAAATTGAAGCAGGTCAAAAATTAATAAATGAAGCAGTCCAGAGATTTCCTGAATCAGCATCATTTTTTACACAAGTATTTGCTAATATAGAAGATGAAGAAGCAATAGAATCTTTAATATCAGATTTTATTTTGGATATTAAAGCAGATTCATCAGAAGAATTTAAAACTGAACAACTCCCTCCTAATAGCCCAAATGTTCTTAAATTAGCAGAAGAAAAAGATGGGAAAGAAGTTGAGGCAGCCCAAGTTAATGATAGTGATCAATCAACAGAAGATGGTGAAGAAGAAGAAGAAGAAGAAGAAATTGACAATTCACCAGATAAAGAACTAGTTATTGCTGCTGTTAATGAAATTAGTGGGTTATATTTTGAATATAGTACTTACAAAAATAACAAAGATGATAGATATAAAGATGTATTTAATCTGATAAGAGATAAAACCTCATGTTTTAAATTCACGACTCTTTTTAAAGAGAAGCGTTCAGCAAAAATTGAAAATATTACTGCATTAATTGCAAAGTTTGAAAAAGGAATTAGGAAGATTTGTATAGAAACTCTAAAAATACCTAAAAAGATATTAATAGTTGAATTAAAAAATAGCAACTTTAGTAATTTAGAATTTATGGATAAATATATTGAAGATTCTAAGCTAGATGATAATGAAAAAGAATTAACTAGAAATCAGATTAAAAAATTTCAAAAAAAACTTTATGCCATTGAAGAAGATCAAGATATTTCAATAAATGAAATCAAAATCATTAATAAAGATAAAAGGATTGGTGAAATAAGAGAAAAGAATGCTAAAAAAGAAATGGTTGAAGCTAACTTAAGGCTCGTAATTTCAATTGCGAAAAAATATACGAATAGAGGATTGCAATTCTTAGACCTTATTCAGGAAGGAAATATAGGGCTAATGAAAGCTGTTGATAAATTTGAGTATAGAAGAGGTTATAAATTTTCTACATATGCAACATGGTGGATCAGACAAGCGATTACTAGATCTATTGCAGATCAGGCAAGAACAATAAGAATCCCCGTGCATATGATTGAAACAATAAATAAACTAAATCGAATTCAGAGAAAGTTACTACAAGAAAATGGTAAAGAGGCGAGCCCTGAAGAATTAGCTGAACATATGGAAATGCCAGAAGATAAAGTTCGAAGAGTTTTAAAAATTGCAAAAGAACCAATTTCCATGGAATCTCCAGTAGGTGACGATGAAGACTCTCATCTTGGAGACTTTATAGAAGATGAACATGCACAAAAACCACTCGATGAAACTATAAGCACTGGGTTAGCTGATTCAACAAGAGACATATTGTCTAGTTTGACTCCAAGAGAAGCTAAAGTACTTCGTATGAGATTTGGAATTGATATGAATACAGATCACACTTTAGAAGAAGTCGGTAAACAATTTGATGTGACAAGAGAACGTATAAGACAAATTGAAGCAAAAGCATTAAGAAAACTTAGACATCCGTCTAGGGCCCACAATCTAAAAAGTTTCCTAGATAATGAGTGATGTAGCAATATTGGCAGCTGGTTGTTTTTGGGGTATTGAAGATAAATTTAGTTCTGCGGAAGGTGTCATTGGAACAGAGGTTGGCTATATTGGTGGGAAAACCAATAATCCAACATATAAAGACATATGCCAAGGAGATACATTTCATGCTGAAGCAGTTAGAGTATTTTATAATAAAGAAATAATTACTTATGATCAACTCTTGGACTTATTTTTTGAAATACATGATCCTACGACACTAAACAGCCAAGGACCAGATTTTGGGACACAATATAGATCAGCAATATTTTGTCAAAATGATTTCGAAGTGCTTTCTAGCGAAAATAAAATAAAAGAATTGAATAGGAACAAGTTTAACAATAAGATAGTTACCACAATTGAGCTCAATGGTAATTTTTGGATAGCTGAAGAATATCATCAAAAGTATTTAAAAAAAAAGAAATTGAGTTTTTTTAATAAATAATCGGGCCTGTAGCTCAGTTGGTTAGAGCAGTGGACTCATAATCCATTGGTCGGAGGTTCGAGTCCTCCCGGGCCCATTTTAAATAGACAAATATATGACAAAAAATAAATCTGTAAAATTAATTGTTAAAATTGTCTTAGCTTTGTTTATTTCATCACAGATGATAAGTGAGTTTCACTTACATTTTGATGAGCATGAGAATGAAGAGAGTCATCAGTGTATAACATGTCATTTGAGCTCCAATTCTGCTCTTCCTATCATAGGCTCAAATTTAATTTTACAAATTCTTGGTATTTTGCTCATTGCATCATACTTACAACCTTTTTTAATAAGTAACAATCAAAAATCTCCATTTAGTTCTAGGGCACCGCCTCTTTTATAGAATTCAATTTAATTTAAATTAATTTATAAAGGAGACACAAATGTTTAAAAACATTTTCATAGTTTCTCTATTATTTGTATGCATTAATGTAGTATCAGCTGAAGAACTGAGTGATATCAGTGTTACATCATCTGAATTTACTAACTCAATTAGTGAGAGTAAATATCCGCTGCATATCATGCAAAATGAAGAGATAAATGTTAACAGAAGTATCGGGGATAACCTCAAAGGATTATCCGGATTATCAAATGCAGATTATGGTGCAGCTGTTGGGCAGCCTGTAATAAGAGGTTTAACTGGCAATCGAACAAGATTGCTTTCAAATAATATACCTATAAATGATCTCAGTAATTTGAGCGGGGATCATATAAATAATATTGATTTGAATAATATTTCACATATAGAAATATTAAGAGGACCTTCGTCAATATTTAATCGTGGTGGAACTAGTGGCGGCATTATTAATGTCATCACAGACATCATAAGCGAAAATAAATATGACAATGAAGTCATAAAGCTTGATTACACAACAGTTAATAATGGATATGGACATAATTTTTTATTTAAGAAAAACTACTTAAATGCAAATATATTCTTTTCTATTAATAACAAACATATGGATAACTATAATATACCCAATGGCTCTCTTTTGAGCGAGGATACAGGGTTAGAGCTAAGCACACTTGCTAACTCAGACCATAAAAATCAAAACACTAGTTTTGGTCTATCTTTTCCAAGAGAGTGGGGATACTTTGGCTTCTCTTTTGAGAATACGGATGGCGTTTATGGTCTTCCATATCATGCTGAAGAAGAAGAAGAGGGGCATCATGAAGAAGAGGAAGAACATAGGTTATTTACAAAAACTGAAACTGAAACATATACTTTAAAAGGTAAATTTAATACAGTTCCACTTTTTAATTCTATTGACTATTCTTTTAGAAATTCAAACTCTTTTTTAAAAGAGCATGAAGAGGATGGATCTGCATCTTTAGACAGCAATAGAACATCATTTGATTTCAATTTTAATTTAGATGATGAGTTATATGAAAAAAGATTTCTCCTTCAGTATGGTCATACTAAATCTCCGATGACAGGCGCTTATCTGCCATCATCAGAGGCATATGAAAGATCAATATCTTATTTCATAAGGACTAAAAATAGACCATATGAAATAGATTTTGCTGGTAGATATGAATCTAATTCCAGAGATAGTGATAACCAAAGATATGGAGATACATCCTTGAGCTTTGGTACAAGTTTTGCTGCTAATCTTGGAGAATCATTCATGTATAATATGAATTATGCCCATATATCTAGAAGTCCATCTGTAGCTGAACTGTTTGCAAACGGCGTGCATGGAGCTACTTCAAGATATGAACGTGGGAATAATAGAATTTCAAGAGAAGTATCAAGAAATATTGAATTAAATTTAGAATATAATTTTAATGATATAGATATGAACTTGAACTTATATCGAAATAATATTAATAATTTTATTTACTTGAAAGATGAGTCTACGACTACTAGTGGCAAGACTGATGCAACTTGGAGTCAAAAAAGTGCAGTTATGCAAGGCTATGAAATATCAATGTCTAGCTCATACATGATAGGAAATGGTGACCTATTAGTAACATTGAGTAGAGACGATATTTCGGGTGTATTTGATGATAATACATATATACCTCGATTAAGCCCTGCTAAAAATACTTTATCTCTAAAGTATGAAAATAATAAAAGTGATACTTATTACGCAAATCTTATATATACAGAATCTCAAGGTGATATGTCTTCTATTGAGACTAAGACAAATTCACACCTTGATTTAGATATAGGATATTCTAAAAAGATTACTTATGATTCTAATAAAGATTTAGTATTCAATCTTTATGGGAATAATATTCTAAATAAAACTATTAGAAACCATTCATCTCTGATCAAAGATCATGTTCCCGTTCAAGGAGCAAATTATGGGATTGATGTATCCATGAGATATAACTTCTAACATATAAGGCCACTGGCAAGAAGATTAAGTATTTTCTTGCCAGTGACTGATATTTAAAAATACTAAATAATATAATATATTTAACATCTAGTAATAATCTAACTCAAAGGAATGATGTGAAAATAATGAAGAAGGAACTTATACTCAAAAAAAAAATAGATACGTTGAATAATCATCCATTACTCTCTAAGAGTTATGTATTTACAGAAGATCATTTAAAGATATTCATGGAGTTTCATGTCTTTGCGGTCTGGGATTTTATGTGCATTGTAAAAAAATTACAGAGTATAATTTGTCCATCATCAACACCTTGGTATCCAAATAGTTTTTCTAAAAATGGAATAACAAGATTAATAAATGAAATAGTTATGGCTGAAGAATCAGATGAAATTTCAGATGGCATTTTTATGTCACATTTTGATTTATATCTATCTAGCATGAAAAATATTAATGCAAAAACAGATATAATTGAGTCTATAATAAATGATACTTCAAGAAATAAACTAAAGGGCTTTGATAAATACGATCTAGAGCCTGAATGTTTTAATTTTTTAAATGAAAATAACAAATTACTGAATACAAATGAGCTCCATATTATATCTGCATTATTCACATATGGTAGAGAAACAACTCTTCCTGGAATGTTTGAGCAACTATTAGCAAAAATTGGCCTGTCTTCAAAATATGATTCCCTGAAACTTTATTTAAAAAGACATATTGATATAGATTCAAATAGGCATGGGCCATTATCATTAATACTGTTTGAAAAGTCATATGAAAATAATGATTTAAAATACAATCAAGCTTTGGATGCGGCAATTAAGAGCATAGAGATCCGATATGATTTATGGACAGGTATTCATAAAAAAATAACTTCTATGAATCCATAAATTTTTAAATCATCTAAACATAAGTACTTTGTTTAATTATAATTAATTCTTACTAGTTAAGGATGAAGCTAAAACCAGATCCTCGGGGAGAGATAACTTTGAGGAGTTTGACCTAGTTTTAACCATCATATATATAAAAAGGATTTTCTTTTTATATATAACAATGCATATACCGTGCCAATTGTTAAACTTTTGCTATCTATTAAGGTAAATAGGTCATGCTCTCTATTTTAAGAATGTCTCTCATTAAGGACTAATTATATGATTGATATATTTTGAGTATGTGAGATTTCGTGGGTAAAATTTGTATTGAGTTTATATTATTATATGTTAATATACTCATATACACCTCCGTATGAAAGAGCTAGTAGAGATACTAGCTTTTTACCTTAAACACAGTCCCAACTTTAATCTCGAAAGAGTTAACATTGCTTTCTGTATTCACGCCAAATAATACAGATATTGCACGAATTGTATTCCCATGAGAAACCACAAGAATATTTCCAGATTCAGGCAACTCATCAATAAAGGGTTTAACACGCAAGCTTACATCTTTTAAGCTTTCACCATTGGGAGGACTAGTTTCCCATCCTCTTCTAGCTGCATAGTAATTATCAACACCTTCAGATAACTTCACCTCTTCTTTGTTCTTGGCTGACCAGTCGCCATAACTTCTCTCTTTAAGCCTGTCATCTATCTTTATGTCTTTATCATCAGATAATATTTGCGCTGTGGACAGTGCTCGTTTTAGAGGTGAAGAATAGATATGATCAAATATGACTCCATAAAGCTCTTCTTTTAGATCATGTGCTTTATGTATACCGTGTTGTGTTAAATCAGGATCATGCCATCCTGTAAAAAGTTTTTTCTTGTTATATTCTGATTGAGCATGTCTTACAAACCAAATAGTTCTATCCATAGTTATTTATCATCCTTTTTATTATTATTTTTATCAACATCATCATATAAAACAACATCACTATTGCCACGATTCTTAGTAAGAATACGTGCAAAAATAATTCCAACTTCAAACAAAAACCAAATTGGAAGCGCTAGTAAGGTTTGAGAAATTACATCTGGTGGCGTTAAAAACATCCCTATAACGAATGCTCCAACAATAACATAAGGTCTCTTTGCAGACAAACTTTTAGGAGTACTGACATTCGTTAAAACTAGTAAAACTGTAATTACCGGAACTTCAAATGCAAAGCCAAATGCAAAGAAAAGTGTTATCACAAAATCCAAATACCTACTAATATCTGTCATTACAGCAATTCCTTCAGGGGCGATGCTAATAAAAAAAGCAAATATTAAAGGGAAAACAACAAAGTATGCAAAAGCTGCGCCTAAATAAAACAATATGCTGCTAGACACAAGAATCGGTAACACAAGCTTTCTTTCCTTCTCATAAAGCCCAGGAGCTGTAAACATCCATAAGTGATATAGAAGGAAGGGAATTGATATAAAAATAGATAAAATCATTACCAGCTTAAATGGAATAAAAAATGGAGAGGCAACATCAATTGCTATCATGTTGCTTCCTTCTGGTAATCTTGATATCAAAGGTTCAGCTAATTGTGTATATATTATGTCTGAAAATGGAAATAGTATTATAAAAAAAATAAGTACCAATAATAGACATTTGGAAATTCTTGATTTTAGTTCCTGAAAATGGGGGACTAAAGATTTGAAGGAACTATTTATTTGATCCTTAGAATCCATTATTTATTATCTTCCTCTTTCTTATCGCTAATTTCTTTCTGTAATCTGTCCATCGAAGATTTTTGGTCATCCAATAACTTATTGATTTGATTGCTAGGTTCTTCTGTTTCACGCTGTATAGAATCTTTAAGCTCAAAGAAATATCTTTGAAATTTTCCAAACCATTTCCCTAAATAACCAGCAATTGCTGGAAGCCTTTCTGGCCCAACAACAAACAATAAGAGTAAAAATATTAGGAATAATTCCCAAAAACCTATATCAAACATAGGGCTTACTTACTATCTTCTTTTACAGATTTTTTTGCAGAAACAGTTTTACTACTAGCATCATCTTCTTTTGATGACTTTTTAAAACTTTTAATAGCTGTTCCTAAGTCTGACCCAACATTTCTAAGTTTTTTAGTTCCAAATAAAACAACTACTATAATTAATATCAGTAATATTGACCATGGTGATATACCGCTTAACATTTTTAATACCTCATTTTTTTCTTAATCTTTTTTCTTCCAATCCTGATAGACCGAATCTATTTTCAAGTTCTTTAAGGATATCATCTGATGATATTCCATTCAAAGTTAATGATACCAATGTATGAAACCAAAGATCAGTAGCCTCATGGATAATATGATCACGATCAGAATTATTGACCGCATCTATGTATTCATTTGCTTCTTCTATAATTTTTAAATTTATAGACTTGTTCCCTTTTTTATACAATTGTGAAACATATGAGTCTTCCGATACATTGCGTTTTCTATCATTCAAAATATCTTCTAGCTTTGCAAGAATGTTTGATTTAGTGTTTTCAATCATATTACTAGGTTAGCACAAATTGTTATATTCGTACTAAAACTCCATGTTTTTTCATATATTCCTTAGCCTCTTGAATTGAGTATATTGAATAATGAAATATACTTGCAGCTAATACAGCATCTGCTTTACCAGCTACAACAGCATCTCTTAAGTGCTCTAGTGTTCCAGCTCCCCCAGACGCAATAACAGGTATAGATACTTCGCTAGAAATAAGATTTAATAAATCTAAATCAAAACCTTTTTTAGTGCCATCTCTATCCATACTAGTTAAAAGTATCTCACCTGCACCTCTATCAGATAGTTCTTTAGCCCACTGGAAAGCATCTATTTCTGTTGAATTTCGTCCTCCATGAGTATAGACGGTCCAGTTGCTATTATTTTTATTTTGCTTAACATCTATTGCAGCCACAATACATTGTCTGCCAATCTTGTCTGTAACCTGATTTATTAAATTTGGATTAGCTACTGCAGCACTATTTATGGCAACTTTATCTGCACCTGCGCTTAAAAGATTTAACACATCACTATAATTGGAGACTCCGCCTCCAACAGTTAGCGGAATAAAAACTTCACAAGCTACTTTTTCAACAGTTTCTATGATTGTTTTTCTAGCCTCATGCGTTGCAGTAATATCTAAGAAAGCAATTTCATCTGCACCTTCTTGATCATAACGTTTAGCTACCTCAACTGGGTCGCCTGCATCTACAATATTTATAAATTTAGTTCCTTTAACTACACGGCCATTGGCAACATCTAGACAGGGTATTATTCTTTTATATAAAGACATTAGTTTTTGTTAGATAATTTAATTGCATCTTTGAGATTAATTTTATTTTCATATAAAGCCTTGCCGATAATTACACCAGATATTTTAATTTCATTCATCCTACAAAGATATTTAATATCATCGATTGAAGTTACACCTCCAGAAGCAATTAATGGAATACTAGAAAAGCTCAAAATATTTGAAATCTCTGAAAAATTCATTCCCTCCAACATCCCATCTTTGCTTACATCTGTAAAAACAATTTCTTGAATATTATTAGATTCTAAAATTTTAATAAATTCCTGTAAGGTAAAATCTGATGAATTATTCCAGCCATGGACAGCTAACTTACCATCCTTAACAGCAAGGTCAATTATTACTTTTTCTTTAATATCAGATGGTATTCTTTTTAAAAAACTTGGGTCTGAAACTACACGAGTTCCAACTATAACTTTATTAATACCAATATTAATATATTTATTTATACTTTCAATATCTCTAATTCCACCACCAATCTGAATATAAATATCTGGATAACTATTCCTAATCTCGGCAATAATATTATAGTTAATAGTTTTTCCAGATTTCGCTCCATCTAAATCAACTATATGTAAATTCATAGACCCTTGGTCAATCCATTTCTTTGCTACATCTAATGGATTATCAAAATAATGAGTTACTTGGCTATAATCACCTTTAGCAAGTCTTACGCATTTACCCTCTTTAATATCAATTGCTGGAAGTATTTTCATTAAATCTCACCATTCCAGTTTATAAAATTTTCAAGCAATCTTAATCCCATCTTAGAACTCTTTTCAGGATGAAATTGAACTGCTGCAATATTATCTTTATAAAGTGCTGATGCAAAATCTAAATCATAATTAGTAGTTGATAATATATTTGATTTATCTAAAGGCTTGACAAAATAACTATGCACAAAATAAAAAAATGCTCCATCAGGTATATTGTTCCAAAGAGGATGCTTATTTTCTTGTTTAACTTTATTCCATCCCATATGAGGAACTTTAAGATTTGAATTCATTTTTCTCTCTATACTGAGAACTTTTCCATCCAAAATATTTAGACAGTTGGATCCTTCATTTTCCTCGCTATGAGTCATTAGTACCTGCAAACCCATGCATATTCCTAAAAAGGGCTTTTGTGATATAATTTTTTTAAATTCTACAATATCTAAATTTTTATCAATGTTAATCATACATTCTGATGCCGCGCCTTGTCCAGGAAAGACGATATGAGAACAATCTGACAAATCATTGAGCGAATTAGTTATCTTTACCGTAGAATTTTTATCTAAAACTTTGTTTAAAGCTTTGCACACACTATGTACATTACCCATGCCATAATCAATGATAGCAATATCTGCCATTAGATTAATTCTTTTGTAGACGGTATTTTGTCTGCTTGCCTTGGGTCGATTGTGACTGCCATTTTTAAGGCTTTGCCAAATGCTTTAAATATAGTCTCCGCTATATGATGCGAATTACCGCCTCTAATATTATCAATATGAATAGTGGCTTTAGCATGGTTAACAAAACCTTGAAAAAATTCTTGCAACAAATCTATATCAAACTCTCCAACACGGGATCTTGGGAACGTAACATTAAACTCCAAACCAGGTCTTCCTGAAAAATCCAGAACAACCCTAGATAACGATTCATCTAATGGGACATATGCTGAACCAAATCTAGTTATACCTATTTTATCACCAAGCGCTTTTTCCAAAGCTTGGCCTAGAACTATGCCCACATCTTCAACAGTATGATGAGCATCTATTTCTAAGTCACCCTTGGCTAAAATTGTTAAATCAAACATACCATGTCGCGCAACTTGCTCCAACATATGTTCTAAAAATGGCAAATCAGCTTTAATTGATGAGTCACCTTGGCCATCTAAATTTATCTCCGCTTTTATTTGCGTTTCTTTTGTTACTCTTTCAACTTGTGCTATACGTTTTTTCATATGATATCTATAACATATTATAAAGATTTAAGCCACGAATTTACAATATCTACCAATAAATTGCTTTCATTTAAATAATTATGATCAGAACCTTTGATTTCTATATTTTTTGAAAAATAATCATTTTTATCTTTAATCGCATCATCAAAAATAGCCGCATAATCTTTTACTGAGCCATGATCATATTCTCCATAGATATTTAGAATTGGAATACTAATATCATCATAATCTAATCCATCAATCATTTTCTGATTCTTATCTACTGCCCCTGCCCCAATTAAAATAAAACCAGATAAATTTTTAATATTATTTTTTTTAGCCCAAGAAATAAACATATGAGCACCGCAACTATGAGCAATAATAATAAGCTTGTTGGGCTGTATCAATTTAATAGCAGATGTAATTCTTGCGTCTGAATATTTAAAAATTTGTTTATATTCATTATAAGATTTACCTTTATCTAAAACAGGTAGCTGTAATGAGTAAGTATCAATCCCTTCTTCAATAAATGATATTCTTAATGGATCTATCACATTAGGTTCTGTAGGATAAAGGCCTCTTCCATGCAGCAATAAAACTGAATACTTAGATTCACTATTTTCATTAGCAATTAAATTAAAGTTATTTTCAATGTCAGAAGATATTTTTATTATGTTAGCATCAAAAATATACTCAATAATTTGATTATTTATATTTTCTTCGCGAATTTTACTTGGAATAATATCAGCATATATATCTGTTAATATAAAAAATACTAAGATTAAACTACAAAAGAATTTAAGATATAAGTTCATTGGGATTCGAAAATATTTCGAGAACTTTATTTGTAATTCCAGGCTCTAAAAGAGAGTGTCCAGCATCATTAATTATGTTTATACTAGACCCTTTATAAACCTGATGTAAATCATATGCTTGTTTAAATGGACATACAATATCAAATCTTCCATGAACAATGTGACATTTTATATTAAGAATTTTATCAATATTATTTAAAATTTGATTTTCATCTATGAAACAGTCATTCATAAAATAATGAGTTTCTATTTTTGATAGTGATTCAGAACAATCTGAAAAATTGTCTATGACAGCTTTAGATGGTAATAGGGTTGAACACTTGCCTTCCCATTCTGCCCATTTCTTACATAAGTTAAGACTAATATCTTTATTTTTACCATGAATTCTATTGTGAAATGCTGCTAAAATATTATCTCTTTCTTGAACAGGGATATCAGAAATGAATGCATCCCAATAATCTGGATATATTTCATGAGCTCCCTTCTGGTAAAACCAATTAATGTCAGCTTTTCTACATAAAAATATACCTCGCAACACAAGAGAGTGAACTAGTTCTGGATATTTTTCTGCAAATAATAATCCCAACGTAGATCCCCATGAGCCCCCATATATTATAGCTTTCTCAATATTAAGGTGAGTAATAATTTTTTTAATATCATCAATTAAGTCTTTAGCTGTATTGTTAATAATGCTCGCATAAGGCTTAGATTTTCCAGAACCACGTTGATCAAACAAAATTATTCTATAAACCTTAGGGTCAAAGAATCTTCTATAAAAATAATTAGCGCCCGCACCTGGGCCACCATGCAAAAAAATAACAGGGATACCATTTGGATTTCCAGATTGCTCAATATACAATTCATGAGTCATATCAACAGATAGATATTCATGCTTATATTCTGTTATTTCTGAGAATAAGTTCATACAAATGATTATAGAGAATATTAAATAAAGTTAATAGCTAATGATTAATATAAAGCTCTATTACTTGTATGGGTAGCTTTTACCATCAGGTCGTGTCTGAAACAATCTTAGGCTCCACATGTATTGCTCTAAGTCTCGTGAAATAACTTTCTGTAGTGCAATATTTATTGTGTCAGCATCTTTTTGTTTGTCATTGGATGGAAAGTCATCTAATGGCTCCCCAATATATGTTTTATATTTTTTAGAGATGGGGCAATAATAATTAACACATGGCATAACAACACAACTAGATAGCTTCGATATTTTACTTATAGAGATGAGTGTTGATTTTTTTTCATCAAAAAACTCTGAGAATACTGAATTATCCTTCCCCAAATCTTCATCACCAAGATAATAGAATATAGCTTTCTTTCTAAGTGCTTTTATTATTTTTCGAAATGGAAAATTATCTCTTGGATAGACTATGATATTATCGGTTTTTCTACTACGAGCACTCCCCATAACCCAGTTTAATAATTTATTTCTAAATGGTTTATACATACTCACCATTGGATATCTTGATAAGGACCTCCCACCAAAATCTAGAAAAACAGAATGTGCGACTAATAATATTATGCCCTTATTTTTAGATAATACTTTGTCAATATATTCTTGATTAGAAATTTCACAATTTTTTTGTAAGAATGGATTACTTCTCCACCAAAGTAATGACATATCAACAAAAGCTCTTCCTAGATAAAAAAAGTATGCTTTGCAAATATTACTAATTTCAGTCTTTGTTTTACTCTTAAAACATAAAGAAAGATTTGCCATTACTATATTTCTTCTTTTAGAGTTCATAAGGAATATAATTTTTCCTACAATATTTCCCAATATAACTCTAATAATATTTGGCATAAAAGCAATTAAGAAAGATAATATCAATAAAAGCCATGTTGGCCAATAATGAGGAAGCAGGTATTTTAATGAAAAATGCTCTCCATCGCTTTTACTAATATTTAAAGGATTGGTTTTAGATAAAAAAGGTTTTGCTTCATTTCCCATAATATTATCAATATTTCCAAAAATATGGTGTCATTACAATTAATAGTGTGAAAATTTCAAGCCTGCCTAAAATCATAGCAAAGGATAAAACATATTTAGCAAATATATTGATATCTCCATAATTCAATGCAACATCACCAAGTCCTGGCCCAAGATTATTAATGCATGAAGCCACAGCAGAAAAAGAGGTGATCATATCAAGTCCAGACATCAAAAGGAGAAACGATAAAGCTAAGTAAGACAAAATATAAAATATAAAAAAATTATATAATGTTGCTGATGTTTCTTCATTTATAGTTGATTGATTTACTCGTATTGGAATTTCTGCAGTGGGATGTATAATCTTAAGTAATTCTCTTTTTAATAATTTAAAAAGTATTATTACTCTTATTACTTTTAACCCGCCACCAGTTGATCCTGCGCATGCACCTATAAAGCTTATTACAATCAATAATGATGTTAAAAATGATGGCCACGAATAATATGTTGCATTAGTAAAACCAGATGTTGTTATAAATGATACTGACTGAAAAAGTATTTGCATAGCTGTCAAATCTTCATTTTTCTCAATATATGTATATAAAACTATACTCAGAAATACAAAGAGTATAATTAAAATATATGATTTAAACTCAGTATCATGAAGGTAAGTTTTAATATCTTTGGTTTTTATCGCCATGAAATGTAAAATAAAATTTAATGCAGAAATAATCATGAAGAAAACACAGATTAGCTCTATTAAATTACTATTAAAATATCCAATACTTAAATTGTGGGTAGAAAATCCACCAATTGCAATAGTGGAGAAACTATGTGCTACAGCATCAAATATTGACATACCAGCAAGATAATAAGCAATTGCACATATTATAGTTAAGCCTAAATAAATTGACCAAAGACTTTTAGCTGTTTCTGCAATTCTAGGTGATATTTTATTATCTTTAATTGGACCAGTAGATTCAGCCTTATATAAATGCATTCCTCCAACTCCAAGCATTGGCAGTATAGCAAGAGCTAATATTACAATTCCCATGCCACCAAGCCACTGCAGCTCTTGCCTATATATTAATAATGAAGGAGAGAGTATATCAATATTATTAATTACTGTTGCTCCAGTTGTTGTCCACCCTGAAATTGATTCAAAAAAAGCATCTATAAAACTAAGAGATAATTGCTTATCAAACATAAAAGGAATTGAGCCAAAAATACTAAGAATTAACCAAAACAAAACTACAATTAGAAAACCTTCTTTAGTTTTAATATCACTTCTAGATTTGATATTGGGAAGATATAAGATAAGACCAAAAAATAAGGTTATTGCCAAAGAATTCAAAAAAGTTTCAAGATTACCATCGCTATAAAACAAAGAAACAGAAATTGGTATAAAAAGCATTAAGCTAAAAAGAATCAGCATTATTCCTATAATTTTTAAAATGATTGAATAATTCATATTCTAGAAAAAACCTACGCTCACCTGAAACATTTTTTCTACTTTGGATATATCTTTTTTATCTAAAACAAATATTATAACATGGTCATCTGTCTCAATGATTAAATCATCATTCGCAAGCATAACAGCTTCTTTTCTCACGATAGCTCCAATAACTATATCAATAGGTAAATTTAATTCAGATATTTTTTTTCCTACCAGCTTTGAAGTCTTGGCATCGCCATGAACAATAATTTCCATTGCCTCTGCATCACCTGTTGCAAGCTGGTGGACATTTACAATATCACTGGTTCTAACAGAAGCCAGTAATGATCCAATTGTCACATCTTCAGGAGATACAACAATATCTATTTCTTTTGACACAAGATTTCTATATGAAGATTTATTTACGATTGCTATCGTTCTTTTCGCGCCCATATCTTTTGCAAGTTTTGCTGACAAAATATTCATTTGGTCATTATTTGTAACAGCACAAAAATAATCAACATCACTTATATTTTCATTATTTAATAGTGATTCATCAGCTATATCATTATTCAGGACAACTGTAGACAATAATTCCTGAGCAACCTGCTTTGCAACATGCTTATCTTTTTCTATAAGCTTTAAATTATAAATTGACTCAAGTTTTTTTGCTAATGCCGATCCAACTCTCCCGCCTCCAGCAATCATGACATTATGAGGTTTTTCAGTAGTTTTTCTTAACTCGCTCATGAAACGCATATTTTCTTCTGTTGCCAAAAAATATACATCATCACCTGGAAGAACAACAGTATCACCATTAGGTATATTATGCTTTTTGTCTCTATATATACTTATTACTTTAACATCAACATTAGGCATATGTTTTCTAAACTCAGACAACTTTTTTCCTGATAAAGGGCCTTCTGGTAAAACGGTAACCGCAACAACTTGTACCAAACCAGATGAGAATTGAAAAGTTTGAAAAGCTCCCGGGTGCTCTAAAATATTTTTCACATAATCTGTTATTAATATATTTGGGGTTATTACCTCACTAATTGAAAAATGAGTTTTATCAAAACCATCTTCATCTCTTAAATACTCATTAGCTCTTAATCTTGCTATTCTTTTAGGAACATTATAAATTGATTTTGCAACATGGCATGCGGCCATATTAACTTCATCACTGCCTGTAACTGCAATAACCATATCGCAATTTTCGGCATCAGCAATTTTTTGAACCGAGGGATAAGACGCAAGACCATGAACTGTTTTTATATCCATTTTTTCTTGCAGATCAGACAAAACCTCTTTGTCATAATCGACGAGCGTAATATCATTTCCATCATCTGAAAGTATTTTGGCTACTGATGAACCAACCTGACCACCACCAAAGACTATGATTTTTTTCATTTCTTTTACTAGGTTATTTTCACGAGTTCATTCTACACCATATTAAGCTAATTATAATAGATATATACTATTTATTTGCGCAAATACTGCTTGATTTTACAAACAAAAGCACTATTCGAGTTAAATAAGTCTCGTGCAGAGATTATATTCTTTCCTGGTAATTGTAATTTTTCTATACTGACGGCACCATTGTTGGCAACAATACATAATTCATCATAATTAAACTTAATTATTGTCCCTGGTTCTTCTTTACCAGCATACAATACTTGTTTGGCTTTCCAGACTTTAAGCTTAATTCCAAATAATTCTGTTTCTGCTATAGGCCCACCTGTTAGAGATTTAATTTTACAGCATATAGAATAAGGATCATGATTCCAATTTATAATAGCTTCAGCTTTATGAATTTTTTTAGCATAACTAGCAGAAAATTCATTTTGTTGAATGAAGCCAGATAAATTAGAGTTTAACAAAAAAACTTCCTCAAGATGATCAACTGCTATCTGAGTGAGCTTATCTTCTAATAATAAAGCATGGTCATTCTCTTCAATATTATATTCATAAGAAGCTATGATAGCTCCTGTGTCTAATGACTCATCTATTTTAAAAAATGTCACACCTGTCTTTAGGTCACCTTTTTCTAAAGCTCTTTGTATTGGAGCAGCACCTCTCCATTTTGGAAGAAGAGAGCAATGAATATTTATTACTCCATATTTTGGCAACGAAATTAGTTCGGGAGGTAATATTTTTCCATAAGCATATACAATGTAAAGATCAGCATTATAAGATTTCAATGTTTCAATAAATTTTTTGTCACTGAGATCTGCAGGATATAATGTATTTATATTTTTACTTTCACTAAGTAAACCTACTGGAGTTTTTGTTCTTCTATTGTTCTTGAAATTTTGAGTAACAACAGTTTGAACAACATGTTTATTTGCTAGTAATGATTCTAAAACTTTACAAGAATATGAGGGGCTTCCAAAAAATATAATGTTCAACTTAATTTATCCAAACTGTTATATTGAATAGGGAACGCCTTTTCTGGCAGATAATATTCCCTGTGATGTTTGCTTTTTTATTTTCTTAGCTATTCTGTCTCTCTTAATATCAGATATATAATCAACAAATAATTTTCCATCAAGGTGATCAATCTCATGTTGTATGCAAACTGCTAAAAGTCCATTAGCATTAGATTCATGTAAATCCCCTTTTAAATCATGAAAGCTATAAGTGATTTGATTAAATCTCTCTACTGGTTCATAAAATCCAGGTACTGAAAGACAGCCTTCTTCAAAAATGATCTTATCTTCTTTAGAATTAATTACTGGGTTAACAAGAAATAATGGCTCATTCCTATCTTCGCTTATATCTATAACAATCAGCCTTATTTGAATATTAACTTGAACTGCAGCTAAACCAATCCCTTTACACTCATACATCGTATGGAGCATGTTCCTTGCAATTATGTTAAGATTATCATCATATATATCAACACTTTTGCCTTTTTCCCGCAATCTATTGTCTGGAAAATGCAGCACATTTAATAATTCCATAATTAATGATTCTCAAAAATAGTTGTAAATATATTCATTTTAATAGTATAAAGTAAAAAAATGCATATTTATAAGAGTTAGAGTTAAAAATGAAAAATTTATTAATTGTAGAGTCACCCACTAAAGTGAAGTCAATACAAAAGTTTCTTGGAGATGACTATAAGGTAGTCGCTTCCGTAGGACATGTAAGAGATTTAATGGCTAGCTCAAGAAAAGGGATTGATGTAGAAAATAACTATTCTCCTGTTTGGTCTATCTCAAAAGATAAGAAAGACATAATTAATGATATAAAAAAGTATTCTAAAGATGCTGATACTGTATATTTTGCTACTGACCCGGACAGGGAAGGTGAAGCAATCTCTAAACATATATATGATATTTTAGATAAAGCTAAACTCCTAAAAGGGAAAAAAACATATAGGGTTGCATTTAATGAAATTACAGAAAATGCTGTATTGACAGCATTAGAAAGCCCAAGACAAATATCTGATAACCTATGGAATGCTTATTTAGCACGGAGAACATTAGACTACCTAATGGGCTATGATATAACAGAATTTTTATGGAAAAAAGTCAGTAGGATGGCGAGGGGTGGCAGAGTACAAAGTCCAGCATTAAGACTTATAGTGGAAAAGGAACATGAAATAAGTGCGTTTAATCCTATTGAGTATTGGATTAGTACCTTAGTTGCTTGCAGTAAAGATGACTGCATAGATCTAGACCTAATATCAATTGATGGAGAAAAGATAAAAAAGGGAAATATTACAAATATTGCAAATGAAAAAGATGCAGACAAAATAAAAAATGAATTAAATAAATTCAAAGATATTCCAATTAATAGTATTAAAACCTCTGAAAGGAAATTGAAGCCTCGTGCTCCATTTACTACTGCTTCCCTTCAACAGGCAGCATATTCAACATTAAGTTTTTCCGTTAAACAAACCTCAGCAATTGCACAAAGGTTATATCAAGGCATGACGCTTGGAGATAGTGAGCCAGTTGGTTTAATCTCATATATGAGAACTGATTCTACAAACTTATCAGATGACTGTCTGAAAGATATAGGGGATTATTTAGATGAAAACCATAAAAAATATAAATCAAAAGAAATAAGAAAATATTCAAAAAAGGTAAAAAATGCTCAAGAAGCACATGAGGCAATAAGGCCTACGTCAATATTTAATACCCCAACGAAGGTTAAAAAATATCTTGATGATTCTGATTTTAAACTATATGAACTAATTTGGAAACGAACAGTGGCATCTCAAATGATAGATGCTACCTATAAACAAGTAGGGATAGAGTTTCTTTTGGGAGAAAAATTTTTATATAAGTATAGCGGTTCTTTTTTAAAAGATAATGGATTCAAAGAAATATATGACTTATCTGAAAATGATGAAAAAGAAAAAATAAATAAGAGAATTTTAGGTAATCTAAAAGAAGGAGACAAACTTTCTATTAAAGAAATTAATGTAGACCAAAAATTTACACAACCACCAGCTAGGTATAATCAGGCCAGCTTAATTCAAGCATTAGAAGAATTAGGAATTGGACGTCCATCTACCTATGTTACCATCATATCAAAAATACTTGACAGTAATTATGTCGACCCTGAGGCTAGCAACTTCCAGCCAACAGCACTAGCAAAAGTTGTTTGTGATACTCTTACGAAACATTTCAGTAATGATTTAGTAGACTATGATTTCACAGCAAAGCTAGAGGATAATCTTGATAAAATTGCTAATGGTGATCAAGATCCTATGACCTGCATTAAATCTACTTATGAGCCATTTAGAGTTAATCTTGAAGATAAACTAGTGACGGTAGATATATCAGAAACAAGAGAATTAAAAGACCTAGGCATTCACCCAGAAACAGGTAGGCCAGTAACCGTGAGGCTTACTAAATATGGCCCGACTATTCAAATGGGCACTAAAGAAGATGAAGAAAAACCTAAGTGGGCTGCGCTTACATATGAGCAGAAAAAAAATATTGACTCTATCACTATGGATGATGCTATCAGGATGTTTGGTTTACCCGAAAAGATTGGAACTTTCAAAGAAGACGATGTTTTAATAAACATAGGCCCATTTGGCCCATATTTAAAATGCGGCAAAACCAATGTTTCTGTTAGAGGAAGAGATATTTTTAGTATAGAAGAAGAAGAAGCAATTGAGTTAATAGAAGAAAAAATTGAAGCTGATATAAATGCAAACATAAATTTCTTTGAAGAATCTGGAATAAAAGTACTGAATGGCCGATTTGGTCCTTATATAACTAATGGAAAAGTGAATGCTAAAATTCCAAAAGATGTAGAACCCAAAGATTTAGATGAAGAAACATGCATTGAAATGATAAAAAATGCTCCAAAAAAGAAATTTAGAAGGAAATTTAGAGCTAAGAAAAAATGATAATTGGTTCTCCTGAGAATGCTATTAAACTGCTTAGTGACGGTGGTGTTATAGGCTACCCAACTGAAGCAGTATTTGGGTTAGGCTGTGATCCATGGAATGAAAAAGCTGTAGTTAGAATTTCTAATATTAAAAATCGTAACTCAAAAAAACCTTTTCTCTTGGTTGCCTCAAGTATCAATCAATTAACAAACCTAGTGGATATTAATATTATCACTGAAAAAGTAAAGTCTACTTGGCCTGGTCATACAACCTGGTTAATACCAGCAAAAAAAGATGTCCCATATTGGTTAATAGATGAAGATACTGGTCTTATTGGGATAAGAATATCAGATCATCCTGTAATTAATAAAATATGTGATAAGTTTCAAAGTCCAATAATCTCAACCAGTGCTAATATAAGTGGGGATAAAAATATTAAAGATCAAAAAGTTTTTATATCTGAGTTTCAGAATAAAGTAGATTATTTGATAGAAGGTGATATAGGTAATTATAGCAAACCTAGTATAATAATTGATATGAGAACTAATGAGAATATAAGGAAATGAAAAAGTCTAAAGATTTTAAAGAGATAGAATTACTTTTCAAGAAGTTACAAAAAAATATTATTAATAACTTTCATGACCTGGATCAAAAAGTAAAAATTTCAAAAACAAGATGGAAGTATAAATCTGGTGGTGGCGGCATAAGCTGTGAACTTTCTGATGGAAGAGTAATAGAAAAGGGAATGGTTAATTTTTCTTCAATAGAGGGCCTTGTTCTACCAAACAGTGCATTAGCAGAAAAAATAAAGGGGGGCGTTAAAAGCTTTCTTGCTACAGGCGTTTCAGTTGTTATTCATCCTGATAACCCTTTTGTACCTTGCTCACATTTTAACATAAGATATTTTGAAACAGATAATAAGTCAAAAAAAAATTGGTGGTTTGGTGGCGGTTTTGACCTTACTCCATATTTTGTATATTTAGATGATATAAAATCTTGGCATGAATCAGCTAAAAAAGTATGCGATAAATATAAAAGCACTTTCTATCAGGACTTTAGCAAACAATGTGATGAATACTTTTTTAATAAACATAGAAACGAAAAGAGAGGGATAGGAGGTTTATTCTTTGATAACCTTAATAACCAGAAAAAAAGTTTCTATAAAGAGTTTGTTCTAGATACAGGAAACACATATTTAGAGTCTTATGTACATATAATTAAGAAACGTACTAAGAAAAAATATAATAAAACACATAAAACCTTTCAGCTAATTAGACGCGGAAGATATGTGGAATTTAATTTAGTCTATGATAGAGGAACTATATTCGGATTACAGTCTGGTGGCAGAGCAGACTCTATACTAATGTCTATGCCTCCCAGCGTAATATGGACGGGTAAAAAAGATATTAAATTAGCCGCATTCGAGAAAAATCTTAAGAAATTTTTATAAACCTCAAGTTTTTAATAAATCATCTAAGAGTTTAGAGTTTTTTATAATTTCATCTTCTTTAAGATTTACTATAGCTGTCGTCAATCGAGAAACACAGTTCATTTTACCGGCATCATTTTTTATATCAATATTCCATACATGAACAGATCTTCCAAGACTTGCGACAGTAGTCTTCCCTGTAACATAGCCACTAGAGACTGGTCTTACATGATTTGCATTTATTTCTAAACCAACAGCTTTTTGTTTTCTCATATCTATGCAGATATTGGATGCGATGCTTCCGAGAGCTTCTGCTAGAACGCATGATGCTCCACCATGCAGTATGCCCCTAGATTGCCTTGTAAAGTCTTCAACCGGCATTCTAGCCACAATATAATCTTCACCCAACTCAATAAATTCAATGCCCAAATGCTTATTTAAATTATTATTTCTTAAAGAAATAACATGTTCTAAAGTGAATTTTTCATGCCAAATAGACATATAACCTCCATTGTTATAATTGTAGATAGATTAATATAACATCTTCTCTTAAAATAAAAAGTGTTAGACTAATAAAATGAAAAAAAATTTTCCAAATATAAGACTAAGGAGACTTCGCAATAATAGCCCTATTCGAAATCTAATTAGGGAGAATATATTGTCTCCTCATGACTTAATACAGCCAATTTTTATCATAGAAGGAAATAATAAAACTGAAAAAATTAAGTCCATGCCTGATATTTATAGAATGAGTATAGATATTGCAATTAAAGAAATAAAGATTTTAAAAAAACTTGGCATTCAAGGTATAGCTTTATTTCCATGTATCGAGAAAAAGTATAAAGATATTCAAGGAACAGAATCATTTAATCAAGATGGTTTGATGCAAAGGGCTATAAGAAGTATTAAAAAATCTGTAAAAGATATTGCAATAATAAGTGATGTTGCTTTAGATCCATATACGGTTCATGGGCAAGATGGAATACTAGGGGCTAATAAAGAAATTCTTAACGATGAAACTATAGAGGTGCTAGTTAAACAATCTTTAAGTCATGCTGAGTGTGGAGTAGATATAATAGCTCCTTCAGATATGATGGATGGAAGAATAAAAGCTATTAGAAAATCTCTAGAAAAAAATAAGTTTATAGATACAAAAATTTTATCTTATGCTGCAAAATATTCATCAAATTTTTATGGGCCCTTCAGGGACGCTGTAGGCTCCGTTAAAAATCTTGGAACTCTTAATAAAGATACTTATCAAATGGATTATGCAAATAAAAAAGATTCTATGCGTGAAGTAGAAATGGATATATCAGAAGGCGCAGATATTATTATGATCAAGCCTGGAATGCCATATTTAGATATAGTTTCAAAAATAGACGATTTATTTAATGTACCAATATTTATTTATCAGGTTAGCGGTGAATATGCAATGATAAAAGCTGCTTCAAAAAATAACTGGTTAGATGAAAAGAAGGTAGTTCTAGAATCTCTTATGTGCATGAAAAGAGCAGGGGCTAATGCTATTATTACTTACTATGCAAAGGATGCATTAAAATGGATGAAGTAAGAAAATTTACAGTTATAGGCAACCCTATAGGACATAGCCTATCTCCAACAATTCATAAAGAATTTGCTAGACAGCAAGGTATTAGCATTCAATATAAAATGATTGAGCCAGAATCAGAAGATCATTTCGAAACACATACTCAAAGCTTCTTCTCTAAAAAAGGCTATGGCGCCAATGTGACCATACCATTCAAAGAACTAGCATTTAATTTTGCTAACGAACATGATATATCTGCTTTAGAGTGTGAATGTGCTAATACTTTAATGGCACACAATGGTAAAATTAAAGCTTTCAATACTGATGGAGAAGGATTCCTTAAAGACTTAGAAAATAAAGATATAAATTTAGTACAAAAGAAAATATTGATACTTGGTGCCGGGGGTTCCGCAAGAAGCATTATAAATTCTCTAAGTAAAATACATATAGAAAAAATTGATATTTTAAGCAGAACTGAACAAAGAATAGACCAAATAATTGATAAACATAAAACTTCATCAAATATATCTCATTATAAAAAAGGCTCAAAATATAATATAGTCATAAATACAACTCCTGTTAGCCTAAATAATAATGAAATAAGTTTCCCAACTGATATCTTTGACAGCTCAAGTATTAGCTATGATTTATTTTATTCCAAAAATATTACAAGTTTTCAGACTTGGTCTAAAAATAATGGTGTTAAAGAAACACATAATGGACTAGGTATGCTCATAGAACAGGCAGCATTATCCTATAATATCTGGAATAGTTTTAAGCCAGAAACAAAAGGGTTAAATAAAATTCTAGGTTTTTAATTTTAAATATTTATTCTTTAGGTCTACATAACCTTTTGCAGAATAAATTAAAAATTCCAATTCCTTCTCAGTTAATTTACGTGCTTTCTTTGCTGGACTGCCAACATATAAATAACCACTATCAATTGTTTTACCAGGCCCTACTAAGGCGCCTGCTGCAATCATGCATTCAGAATTAATAATTGCGCCATCTAAAATAATACTTCCCATACCGATAAGACATTTATTCTTTATTGTGCAAGCATGTATAACTGCAGAGTGTCCAATGGTTACATCACTGCCAATACTAAGAGGATATCCTGAAGGACAAAATTCTCCGGCATGAGTAACATGTAAGATAGAGCCATCCTGTATATTAGTTCTATCACCTATTGTTATACTGTTTATATCCCCTCTAGCTACAGCCTGCGGCCATAAGGCACTATCTTTCCCAATTGTTACATCACCTATTACAGTCGCTTGCTCATCTACATATGCGCTTATATGGATATTTGGTTTTTTATTATTGAAATTTCTAATCATTCGTCTATTCCTTTTCATAAACTTAACATATATTATAGGCATAAATTCACTCAGGTAGGAAAAATATATGAACGAAAAATTTATAATGAAAATAGGAGAGGCTTTAGTTGCGGGTGGTCCTGCTGGAACAGCTGCAGAGCCAGAAGTTGTGATAGGTGAGCTAGATGGTCCATTTGGAACAGCTTTTGCTAACTTAATTGGAGACCAATCAAAAGGTCACTCAAAAGTTCTTGCAATAATGAATACAGATATAATGGTTAAACCTGCAACGCTGATGGTTAGCAAAGTTACTGTTAAAGAAAATAGATATACAAATATATTAATGGGTACTGTGCAAGCTGCTATAGCAAATGGAGTTCTTGATTCTGTTAGAAATGGCGATATACCCAAAGAAAGAGCAAATGACCTTGGAGTAATTGTATCGGTATGGCTGAATCCATCAGTGTCTAATGATGATAACCTAGACCATAAAATTCTCTTTGATATTCATAGAAAGGCCACTAGCCAGGCCATTCATAAAGCAATGACTAATAAACCCGATATAGACTGGCTTCTTGAAAATCAAGAATCTATAATCCATAAATATTTTCAAATGGGGCTAGATGGAAAAATATAAACTATATTTACAATTAATGAGGGTAGATAAGCCAATAGGATTTCTCCTATTAATGTGGCCAGTCATATGGGCATTTATGATTTCTACCCAAGGCAGCCCTAATATAATATATTTAATAATATTTGCGGTTGGGATTGTTGCCACGAGATCAGCAGGATGCATTATTAATGACTACTTTGATCAGGATTTTGATATTAAAGTAGAAAGAACAAAAAATCGTGTTCTTGCTTCAAAAAAAGTTTCAAATCAGGAAGCCCTGACTTTGTTCGGATTATTAATTACCGTATGCTTTATATTATTATTGATGTTGGGTTTTAAAATTATATTATTAACAATATTCTCCTTAATTTTATTAATCATATATCCTTTAACTAAAAGGTATTTTAAAATACCTCAATTAATTTTAGGAATGGCATTCGGTTCTAGCATACCAATGGTATTTATGCTGGAAAAAGGCTCTATTGATATCAATTGTATACTGTTATATATATTAACAATTATATGGGCAATCGTGTACGACACTTATTATGCAATGGCAGATAAAGATGATGATAAAAAGATCGGCATAAAATCATCCGCATTATTTTTTGGAGAAAAAGATATAAAATATTCTCTAAACTTACATTACAGTATTGTTATAGGATTTATGTTTTTAGGACTAATAAACTCTTTTGATCTAGCATATTATTTTTTTGTGCTGATATCGTTACTATGCGTTATCTACCAGAACCTACTAGTTAGATCAAGGAAGCCTTACCAATGCATATCTGCATTCGAAAATAATAATATCTTTGGATTAATAATTACTTTTGGTCTAATATTTAATTATATTTGAATAATATGAAAAATCTTGATATTAAAAATGATTGGACAGTTCTTGAATTGCAAAAACTATACGATTTGCCATTTAATGATTTGCTATGGAGATCCCATGAATTACATAGAAAATATCATAATCCAAATGAAATTCAAATATCTACATTAATGTCTATAAAAACAGGTGGCTGCCCGGAAGATTGTAAATACTGCTCTCAAAGCATACGGTATGATACCGATATAAATCTTGAAAAAACATTACCCTTGTCAGATATCATAAAACAAGCCAAAGATGCCAAAGAAAGCGGAGCAACTAGATTCTGCATGGGCGCAGCTTGGAGAAATTTAACTAAAAGTAATCTAGCAAAAGTCAAAGAAATGGTAAAAGAAGTTAAAGATCTGGGTTTGGAAACATGTGTCACGCTAGGGATGCTTTCCGGAACTCAAGCAGAAGAATTAAAAGAAGTAGGACTAGATTACTATAATCACAATCTAGATACTTCAGAAGAGTATTATAAAAAAGTTGTTACTACTCGTACATATCAGGACAGACTTGATACTTTAAAACATGTTAGAGATGCTGGAGTCAAAGTATGTAGTGGAGGGATATTGGGCCTAGGAGAGGAAAATATAGACAGAGTAAAATTAATTCAAGTTTTAGCTAACCTAGAAGTACATCCAGAGTCAGTACCAATAAATAGATTAGTGAAAGTTGAAGGGACTCCATATTTTGACAATTTTGATGTAGATGAATTTGATTTTATTCGAGTTATAGCGCTAGCTAGAATTGCAATGCCAAAAGCTTATGTTAGATTATCGGCAGGAAGAGATGCGATGAATGACCAAATGCAAGCATTATGTTTTTTTGCAGGTGCAAATTCAATTTTTTATGGCGAAGAATTATTAACTACAAAAAATTCAACAATAGATCATGACCGTAAACTTCTTAAAAAGTTACAAATTAATACAATGGGTAACTCAAATAGTTCTGAGAAGATTGAGTCAGATGAGCTTCCTACTGAAAAAAAATTAAAAGATATACCTATAGCTATTAATAATATTCAAAAACCACATGCATCATAAAAATAAGTGCCTGATTTTAAAAATATAATCTTAAATTTAAAAAAAGATAACAATTATAGAAATAGAGTGGCTACTGAGTCTGCCCAAGACTCATTAATAAAAGTTTCTGGGAAAATATTAAATAATTTCTCTAGTAACAATTACTTAAATTTAGCAAATAATAAAAAACTTAAAATAAAATTAAAAAAGTGTGTAGATGAGTATGGTATTGGTTCGGGAGCATCCCCGCTAATAAGCGGTTACAGCAAAGCTCATGAAAGTCTTGAAAAATGTATAACTAAATTGCTAGGCTTTGAATCTACATTAGTATCTAACTCTGGATATTTGACCAATGTAGGTTTAATTAATGCTATTTCAGAAAATGAAATTACTATCTTTCAAGATAAAGGAAATCATAACTCTATTATAGAAAGTTCAAGGCTTTCAAAAACAAAACTAGTAAGGTATAAACATCTTGACTATTCTGATCTAGAAGATAAAATACAGAAGATAAAATCTCCAACAAAAATTATATTTACAGATACTGTATTCAGTATGACTGGAGAGCAGGCCGATTTACTCAAAATTTCATCAATTGCAAAAAGACATAAAGCATTACTCTTTATTGATGACGCTCATGGCTTTGGTGTTTTAAGAGAAAATGAAAAAAAATTTCCTAGCTCTATTAATCATTTAAATTTAGGTAAAATAAAAATTGATGCATATGTAGCGACTTTTGGAAAAGCTGTTGGAACATTTGGTGCTTTTGTTTGTGGCTCTAAGGGATTAATAGACTTGCTTATTCAAAAATCTAAACCATATATTTATTCTACAGCATTGCCTCCTGCCTTGGTAGAAACTACTTTAGAAAGCATAAACATGATAATGGATGATAAAAAAATAGTTAAAAATTTATATTCTAATATTGCTTATTTCAAGAAGCTCATAAAAATATTTAAAGTAAATATAAATAATTCTAATACACCTATTCAAACTATGACAGTTGGCAATCCAAAAGAAGTGATGGATATCTGTAAAAGAGCAAAAAAATTAAATATATTTATACAAGGGATAAGATATCCAACAGTGCCTATGAATCATGACCTTATTAGGATTAATTTAACTAGCGGTCATAGCAAAAAACAAATACAATCATTAGTAGAATTTTTAAATACTATTAAATAATGAAAATTTAATAATAAATTGATATGAACATACTAACTGAAAAAAATATTTTACTCGGTATTACTGGAAGTATAGCTGCATATAAAGCAGCTGATATTACCAGTAGATTAAAAAAAGAGGGCTGCAATGTAAAAGTTGTAATGACAAAAAGCTCTGAACTATTTATAACAGAAACAACTCTTGAGTCTTTATCTGGAAATAAAGTGATCTCTGAAGATGAAGGGTCAAATACTTTAACTAATTTTACACATCTTGACTTAGCTAAATGGGCAGATGTAATTCTTATAGCCCCATGTACTGCAAACTTCATGAATAAACTAGCAAATGGTCATGGAGATGGCTTGCTGTCTACAATATGTTTAGCATTTACTAAATCATTATGTATTGCACCCGCGATGAATCCCGATATGTGGAACAATAAAGTAACTCAGGCAAGTATTGAAAAACTTAATAATGCAGATATAAAAATAATTGGACCAAATTATGGTAGCCATGCGTGTGGAGATATAGGTTATGGGAGAATGACTCACCCTGAGGAAATAATAGAAAAAATTAAGGAACAGAGCAAAACATCTCAGTTATCAGGAAGTAGAATTCTTATTACTGCTGGTCCCACAAGAGAACCCATAGACCCAGTAAGATTTATGAGTAATTATAGTTCAGGCAAAATGGGATATGCTATTGCAATGGCTGCAAAGGCAAAAGGAGCTAATGTAGAACTAATATCAGGCCCAGTTATGTTAAATCCTATTACAGATATAAGAACAACATATGTGGAAACTTCATCAGAGATGTATGAAGCTGTTAAGGAAAAAGTTTCTGATTTTGATATTTTTATTTCAACAGCTGCTATCGCAGACTATAAGCCAGCCAATTATTCAGATATAAAGTATAAAAAAAATAAAAACAATATTACTATAGAATTTACTAGAGGCATAGATATATTGGAAACTATATCTAAAAAATATAAAAATCTTTTTACTGTAGGCTTTGCTGCTGAAACAAATAGTTTAAAAGAAAATGCACAACAAAAATTAGCAAAGAAAAATCTTGATATAATAGTCGGAAATATTGCGAATCATGAATTAAAACTAGGTTTTGAATCAGACTACAATGAAGTGACAATACTATCTAATACAAATTCAAAAAAAATTAGCTATGATAAAAAATCAAATATCGCTAATAAAATTTTAGATTTTATAGCTATAGAATATTCAAATAAACTTCAGCTAGTTAAAAATAATGCTAAGAAAAGTTAAGATCAAAATCTTGGATAAAAACTTGAAAGATATGCCATCGTTTTCTACGCCTGGTTCTGCTGGTCTTGACTTAAGAGCTTCATTAGATAGTACGCTAATATTACTCCCCAACCAGACTGAATTAATACCAACTGGCGTTGCCATCTTTATAGATGATAATGCTCATGCAGCATTAATACTTCCTAGATCTGGGCTAGGCCATAAACATGGAATAGTCTTGGGTAACTTAGTAGGCCTTATAGATTCAGACTATCAAGGCCAGCTTTTTGTTTCCTGTTGGAACAGGGGTAATACTGAATTCAAAATTAACCCATATGATAGAATCGCTCAATTACTATTTATTACCGTTGATCAGCCAAAGTTTGAACTAGTACAAGATTTTGATGAAACAGAAAGAGGCGAAGGTGGTTTTGGCTCGTCAGGGAGAACATAAGGTTGAATATTTCAAAAGAAGTATTTAGAGCTTATGATATTAGAGGCCAATATCCTGAGCAAATTAATGAGGAACTGTATAATCTTCTCGGCAAAGCTTTAGGAACGAAAATATTAGAAGTTTCAAAAATAAAAAAAGTTAGTGTCTGCATGGACGGAAGATTATCAGGAAAATCACTGAAGAAAAATCTAATTGAAGGCATAATATCAACTGGTGTCGATGTAATAGATATTGGAATGCTACCTACTCCACTTTTATATTTTTCATTATATGACCTAGATATTGATAATGGGTTAATGATAACTGGAAGTCATAACCCAAAAAACTTTAATGGAATAAAAATGGTCATTAATGGTATGACTTTGTTTGATAAATATATTCTAGAGCTCTATGACTTAATAATCTCTAAAAAATTTGAATCTAATGGTAGACAAGGAAAAATTATTTATAATGAAGATATACTTGAACAATACATTAAAAAGATTACAGCAGACATTAGTATAGATTTTCCTTTTAATGTATCGATTGATTGCGGTAATGGAGTAACAGGAGCTGTTGCTAAAAGTATTTTTTCTGCATTTAAAATTAATGCATATATAATAAATGAAAGTGTTGATGGAAATTTTCCAAATCATCCTCCAGACACTTCTAATGAAAAAAATTTAGTTCAGCTAAAAGATGAAATAAAAAGCAATAAATCTAGTATTGGGTTCGCATATGATGGAGATGGTGACAGAATAATTGCTTTAAAAGGCAATGGAGATATTATTTGGCCTGATCAGCTTATGATACTATTTAGCCGAAGTATTTTAAAAAATAATAGAGATGCAAAAATTGTTTATGATGTAAAATGTACAAAGCATCTTGAAGATGAAATTATAAAAAATAATGGTATTCCAGTGCTTTCCAGGACTGGTCATTCCTTCATAAAAAAAGCAATGATTAAAGAAAAGGCATTGTTGGGGGGCGAGATGAGTGGACATATATTCTTTGCTGATAAATGGAAAGGCTTTGATGATGGTATATATGCATCGATAAGATTATTAGAAATACTATCTAATAATGAAAATTATGAAGAAATACTGAATGATTTACCAGTATCAGTAACGACGCCTGAAATTAATATACCATTCTCTGGCAATAATCATTTTACTTTCATGGATTTATTTGCAAAACTAACGAAATTCGATAATGCTAGTATTATTGATATTGATGGATTGAAAATAATATATCCAGATGGCTGGGCTTTGATAAGATGTTCTAACACTTCATCTAACTTAGTATTGAGATTTGAGGCAGATAATAAAAGTATTCTGAACAAGATTCAGGGCATAGTAAAAAAGAATATGTTAATGGTTGATAATAATATAAAAATACCTTTCTGAGGAAATATGAAAAAAGAAGAAGTCATATATAGAGGCGATAATAAAATTACGCCCATCACTGCAAAAATATTAATTGAAGCATTGCCATATATTCAACAATTATCTGGGAAGGTAATAGTTATAAAATTTGGTGGACATGCAATGACTGATGAAACTCTTAAAAATAATTTTGCGAGAGATGTTGTCTTATTAAAACAGGTGGGTCTGCACCCAGTAATAGTTCATGGTGGTGGCCCACAAATTACTTCTTACTTAAAAAAGCTTGGAATTGATTCAGAATTTGCTAATGGTATGAGAATTACTGATTCAGAATCTATACATCCAATTGAAATGGTCTTAGGCGGTCTTATAAATAAAGAGATTGTTAGCTGTATATCATCTCATGGAGGTAAGGCTGTTGGCTTATCGGGAAAAGATGGTGGTCTAATTAGAGCAAAAAAGGTTATTGGTGAAGGTAAATTCAAAAATATTGATTTTAAAAATACTGGTACAGTACAAAGTATTGATCCAGAAGTTGTAAGTCTACTAGATGGCTCTCCATTTATACCAGTTATTGCCCCTATTGGAATCGGTGATGATGGGGCGACATACAATATTAATGCTGATTTAGTTGCAGGCAAAATAGCATATATACTCCAAGCTCGTAAATATTTAATGCTTACAAATACAGCTGGGATTTTGGATAGTGATGGTAATTTAATTAAATCGATTAATGCCTTAAAAGTTAAAGAGTTGATTAAAAACGGAGTAATATCTGATGGAATGTTGCCAAAGGTTGAGTCAGCATTAGAAGCTGTTGCCTCGGGGGTGGAGCATGTTCAGATAATTGATGGGACAGTTGACCATTCTGTTTTATTAGAATTATTTACAGACGCAGGTATAGGCACAATGATACGAAGGAAGTAATTTGTTTGAACAAATCTGTTTACTAGCAATATCACTTATTTCAAATATTTTTTCTGCATTTTCTGGAGGTGGAGCAGGTGTAATCCAGTTACCTGCAATATTATTATTATTCAATATTCCTTTTATAAATGCATTAGCAGTACATAAAATAGCAACTGTCGCATTAGGCATTGGCGCAACAAGTAAATTTGCCAAAACTATTTCTTTTAAAAAATATTTACTCATAAAATTATTATTAGCTGGTTTACCTGGGGTATTTATAGGTGCCCAACTTATATCTTTTACTGATGATCAACTTGCCAGATTATTATTAGGTATATTAATAATTTTTATAAGTCTATATTCATTTAAAATGAAAAATTATGGAGAAAAAGAATACAAATATTCAAATACTATTGCAAATAATTTAATTGGTTATTCATTGATATTTTTAACTGGTTTTCTAAACGGTTCATTATCTGCAGGGACTGGATTAATTTTTACGATTGTATTGATTTCTTGGTATGGCATGGACTACAAAAAAGCAATTGCATATACATTAATAATAGTTGGAATATTCTTTAATGCTTTGGGGGCAATCACCTTGGGTTTGGTAACTGAAATAGAATGGATGCTTTTACCAGCATTATTTTTTGGGTCATTGATAGGTGGTTATTTAGGAGCAAAAATATCACTATCTAAAAGCAATCGCACAATTAAAATTATTTATCAAACCATTACTATAATAGTAGGTGTTAGTTTAATTATGTAAACTTATCTTTTATATTGAGCTATATATTGGGTCATTGACTCTAACTCTAAAGCCATTGCCTTGTTACTTTGAAGAAATTCAACAATATCATCAAGAGTAATAATTGAATACACTGGTATTTTATATTTATCTGAAATCTCAATTGAAGCCCTTTTGGCTACCCCAATCTCCATCCTATCAAAAGCAACTAAAACAGATGCTGGTATTGCATCATTATTTGACAAAAGATCTATTGACTCAATTATTGATTTACCAGACGAAATAACATCATCAACAATTAGCGCATTACCTACTGGTGGAGAGCCAACAAATATACCCTTTTCTCCATGCGCTTTAGCTTCTTTTCGATTGAAACAAAAGGGTTTATTAATATTATGAGAATTATACAAACTATTACTAATAGACGTGGCTAATGTTATTCCCTTATAAGCAGGGCCAAAAATAAAATCATATTTTATATTATTTTCTACTAATAAATCAGAATAAAATTTTGCTAATTTAGCAAGTAATTCGCCAGTATTACATAAGCCTGTATTAAAGAAATATGGGCTTTGTCTACCAGAATTAAGAGAAAAATTACCAAAACGAAGTATTTGATGGTCTAATGTAAATTCTATAAATTGTTTTTTAAGGTCGTTCATTAATATTATGAGTATTTATTATATATTTTAACATAGTGTAAATAAAGAATATGAAAGTTTTAACATTAAATGTATGTGGCATCAGGGCAAGTCAAAAGAAAGGTTTGTTTAAATGGCTAAAAAAAGTAAAACCAGACTTAATATGCTTCCAAGAGGTTAGAGCATTAGAAGACCAAATTAGCTCTGATGATTTCAATATTACTGGTTACAAAAGATATATGTCAGTTGCTGAAAAAAAGGGTTATAGCGGAGTATGTATTTATACAAAAGAAACTCCAAAAAATATAAATAAAAATTTTGGGTCAAAACTATTTACAAGTGAAGGCAGGTTTATAGAATTAGAGCTAAATAAACTAAAGATAATCTCTATATATTTTCCATCAGGGTCTTCAGGTGAAATAAGACAAGAATTAAAATATCAGTTTATGTCAAAGTTTGAATCATATTTAAAAAAGATAAAAAAAGGAAATAAGCCAATTTTAATTTGTGGTGACTGGAATATTGCACATAAAGAAATTGATATTAAAAACTGGAAGGGGAATAAAAAAAATTCTGGATTTTTACCGGAGGAAAGAGCCTGGATAGATAAAATAATTAATCACTACAATTGTGTAGATGCATTTCGATTTATCAATGATAAGCCAGATAATTATACATGGTGGTCAAATAGAGGTCGAGCTTGGGATAATAATGTGGGCTGGAGAATAGATTATCAAATGCTCTCTTCGCAAAAAAATATAGCAATATTATCAGCAGATATTTATAAAAAAGAAAGATTTTCAGACCATAGCCCATTAATAATAGATTATGATATATAAGATGCTAAAAAATATTTCTCCATATTTAGAAAAAAAAATGCTAATAACATTAGGAATGGGTTTTGTTTCTGGCGTTCCACTGCTATTAACAATAACTTTGTTGCAAGCTTGGTTAACTGATGAAGGTGTATCAAAGTCCACAATTGGTTTATTTGCATTGGTGGGAGTCCCGTATTCATTAAAATTCCTCTGGGCCCCAATATTCGATAGATATGTTATATCAAAGCTTGGACGTCGACGAGGCTGGATATTGATAACTCAAGTCTTACTGATATTCTCAATAATAGGACTAGGCATGACAAGTCCTGCAATGAATGCGGCCAATGTTGCATTGCTTGCGATATTCGTAACGTTTTTTTCTGCATCACAAGATATCGTCATTGATGCATATAGAAGGGAATCGTTATCAGATAATGAGCAAGTTCTAGGCGCATCATCTTATGTTCTAGGTTACCGCATAGGGATGCTAAGTGCTGGTGCTGGTGGTTTAATACTTGCTGACTTGATGTCTTATCAATTTGTGTACTTAATTATGGCATTAGTAATGATTGGTGGTGTTTTAATTACTTTAATTGCTGATGAGCCAGTTAATTTTTCAGAGCCATCAACATTTTTAGATGCTGTTAGAAATCCATTTGTAGAATTTTTTAAAAGACATGGAGACAGCATAAATAATAATATCTCTATACCTATTTTAATTTTATTGTTTATCTTGTTATACAAGATTGGTGACACAATGGCGCACTCATTAAGTACAAATTTTTATCTAGAGATGGGTTATACGAAAACAGAGATCGGCACAGTTGTTAAAGTATTTGGTCTTATAGCAACACTAGCTGGGGCATTCATTGGTGGTCTCTTGTCAATTAAGATTGGGCTATATAAATCATTAGTATCATTTGGGATATTTCAAGCAATAGCAACATTAGGTTTTGTAGTACTTGCTATTTCAACTAAAAGTTTAATGTTATTAGCAAGCGTTATAACATTAGAAAACCTTGCTGCTGGAATGGGTTATACAGCATATTTAGCATTCATAGCTAATATGACCAATAAACAGTTTACGGCAACACAGTTTGCTCTAATGACCGCAATAATGTCTCTTCCAAGAACTTTGTTTTCAGGCTCATCTGGATTCTTAGTCGAAATTTTAGGATGGGAATATTACTTTATTTTCTGTTCACTGATAGCATTTCCTGCTTTAATAATACTTAGAAACTTAAGGAAGAGAGTAAGTATATGATTTTATTTAATACTGCAGATATTTGTGATGAAAATGATGATGTTCAAATAGGAGATCCAATCTTTAAGTCATATGGAAAAAATAAAAAATTCCATGGGATGATTAGAACAGTGATTGCTATAGAAGATAATTCATATGTCAAAAAGCTAGTTGAAGAAAAAGTTGATGGTGACGTTATGGTTGTAGAGGGGAAAGCATCTACCAAATGTGCTCTACTAGGCGATAACCTAGCAATAAAAGCATTCGAAAATGGATGGTCTGGCTTTATTATTAATGGGTGCATTAGAGACTCAGAAATCATCAATAATATTCCAATTGGGATAAAAGCAATAAATACTATGCCCATAAAAAGCCAAAAAAATAATATAGGTGAATATAAGAAAGCCTTAAATTTTGCAAATATAAATTTCCAGGAAGGTGAATATGTTTACTCTGACCCTGATGGAATTATTGTGTTAAAAGATCGATTAGTGCCTGAAGAAAAACTAGTTAATAATGGGTTAATACCTTATACGGTAATAACTTTCACCAAGACTTATCAGAATGGATAATCATTTAATTGAAATAGACAATGTATCCTTATTGAGGAATGAGAAATCTATTTTAGAAAACATATCATTCCAAATAAAAAAATCGAAAGCATTAAACTTGTATGGGTTAAATGGTTCTGGAAAAACATCGCTATTAAAAATAATTGTTGGAATGACAGAGCCAACCTCAGGATTTATCAAAAATATCAGTGGGGATGAAGATCTTTTTAAAAAAACAATTTATATTGGTCACAAATATGGAACTAAAGGCAACCTTACTGTTGAAGAAAATTTATCTTATGCTTTAACTATTAATTCTAAAAACTCCCAACTAGCAATTAAGAAAGCATTGGAGACTTATAAGATGACTCAGCAGAAAAGTATGCTAACAAAAAATTTATCCCATGGCCAACAAAAGAAAGTTTCTTTAATGAAAACTTTGATCACAAATTCTCTATTATGGGTTATCGATGAACCGTATAGTGCACTAGATGAGGAATCAATAAATATTTTTAACGATACCACTAAAGAATATTTAGAAAATGGTGGCGCGCTAATAATGACCAGTCATAAAAAAATTAAAGAACCATTTTTTACTACTGAGAATTATAAAATACATTCCTAATGAAAATATTAAATATCATAACTAAAGAGTTTTTGCTAGCCTCAAGATCTGGATATGAAATATTCATGCCTATAGTATATTTTCTTATCATAATTATTTTTTTTAATATATCTACTAGCTATGTAGAAAAAGTAATTATGTTAGAACTATTACCCTTAATGATTTGGATCTCTTGTCTTTTAATTTGTATTTTAAATTTAGAGACAATATTTAAAGAAGATTATGATGACGGAACTTTGGAAATGTTTTTAATAAAAGATGATGAAATTGAATTTGGTATATTAATAAAAATTTTATCTCATTGGTTATTATCTAATTTACCTATTGTGATAGTTGCTCCTTTGATAGCCATGGTTCTTGGCCTTGATACAACGACGACGTTAACTTTGTTTATAACATTATTAATAGGAACTCCTACGATGAGTTTGATAGGATCCATTGCTGCCGCATTAACTATAAGTCTTAGAAAGAATAAAATATTAGTTTCTATAATAGTCTTACCATTATATATACCGATACTAATATTTGGTACTAGCGCTGTTAACAATTCTTTTTTTAAAATGAACTATAGTGTCGAGCTCACTTTAATGCTATTTTTATTCTTTATTTTTTTATTGATTACACCATTGGCATGTAGCAAGGCTCTAAAGATAAGTCTAGATTGATTTGGCCCAACTAGTATTTTTTTCTCTCTCTAATAATGTGTTTCTTGCAGACAAAAGCACAGCCAATATAAAATAAAATGTGAAGCCTGCCGCGGTATAAATTAATGGATATAACATTTCTGAAGCAATTGAGGGGGAACTAAACTTCATAACAGATGGTCCTTGATGCAAAGTATTCCACCATTCTACAGAGAAATGAATAATAGGGATGTTGATAAAACCAACAATAGCAAGAATATTGGCTGCCTTGGCACCCTTTCTATAATCATCATAAGCATGGTATAAAAAAATAATAGACAAATATATAAAAAACAATATTAGTTCTGAAGTTAATCTCGCGTCCCAAACCCACCATGTTCCCCACATTGGCTTACCCCAAATAGAACCTGTTACAAGAGCGAGAAAAGTAAACATGGCACCATTTTTAGCAGAAGCAATAGATAAAACTTCAAACACTTTTATCTTCCATATAATAGATATTAGTGAACATATAAATACAGATGTATAGGCAAATAATGATAACCAAGCACTAGGCACATGAACGTAGATGATTCTAAACGCATCGCCTTGTTGATAATCAGTTGGTGCCCTAAATAGTCCTAAATATAATCCATAACCTATAAATATTACTGAGAATAGGAATGCCCATGGAATTAAAGAGGTCGCAAAATAATAAAATTTCTTAGGCGATATTTTTTCGAATAATAATTTAAACATAGTTAATAATTTGTAATCCATGATATCATAAAATGTAATCGAAACTAATGAAAGAAAAACCTATCAAGAAACTGCTAAAAAACTACGAATCCTCTCTAACAACATGGAATAAGGGGAAATTAGGGAAATACCAGCTACTCAGAAAAATTAATAAAAAAGCTTTTGAGCTTGCAAAAATAATTACTGAAAAATCTCATTAATAACAGATTCCCAATCATAATCTGGATCACTAATTACAAAAAACTCTTTATTAATAAATATTTTATTTTTATTATATCGAAGTGGTTTCATAAACTTATCAACCACAATACCGCCAGCTTCTTCAACCAAGATTTGACCTGCTGCTGTATCCCACTCATGCGTCGGTCCAAGCCTGGGATAAAAACATCCTTCTCCAGAAGCAATGTTTCCAAATTTTAAAGCGCTTGATTGTTTAATAAACTCATAATTAACAATAGAGCCAGCTAGTACTTCTAATACTCTTTCTCTTATAGATGCACTAGTAAAAATTTTATTAGGATTAGTATTAGACATTTTTTGAGCAGTAATTTTCTTAGGCTCTGAATTTTCTTTTAAAACAAATGCGCCACCATCCTTAAATGAATAATAAAAATCTTTAGATATTGGAGAATATATAATACCTAAAATAGGCAAATTATCAGATATAAGTGAAATGCAAATACAAAAATTATTACCATTATTAATATAGTCTCTAGTTCCATCTAGTGGATCAACTAACCAAAAATAATCATATGCCAGGGTATCATCATAATCTTCTTCAGAAACTATAGGTATTCCAGGCGTCAAACTTTTTAAGCCATTAGTTATAATTAAACTGGACTGTATATCTACTTCAGTAACTGGCGTTTTATTACTTTTAGTAGAAAAAATTATATTCGTCTTATGATGCTTAACTTGAAGTTCACCAGTTATCTTACAAATCTCATGGAGTGACGGTAATAACTCTAAAAATTTTTTATGGTTTATTATCATTTATAACCTGGTTATATACATATAGTGAAGCAAGTACACGCGAGTCTATATTATTATTTTCAAATAATAGTTTATTTATATCATTCTTCTTACATTCTATAACCTCAAGATCTTCAGGTTCATCTCCCTCAAGTTTAGAAGGTACTAGGTTTTCAGCAAGAACAATATGCGTCTTATGATTCATGTAGCCCGGCGCTAAATCTAAAGTATAAATTTTTTTAATTTTCTCAGACTTATATCCTACCTCTTCTTGTAACTCACGATTTGCTGCAACAAGTATAGACTCGCCATCATCAATTTTACCCTTTGGGAAGGTAAGTGAATAATCATCTATCCCGGCTGCATACTCTCTAATAAATAATATATCATCACCTAAAATAGGGATAATCATAACTGCCCCATTTCCTGTTCCAGATATTACCTCATAATCTCTTGTTGCTTTATTACTAAACTCAATATTCAGCTTATTAAGCTTAAATAGTTTCGTGGTTATGATGGTTGATTTATTTTTTATGGTAGGCATTGTAAGATAAGTTCTTATATTTACTCAAACAATGATACAGTAATTATTATGGAATTGAAAGATAACAAGTATTTTCTAATAGACCTTGATGGGGTAATTTTAGACACCAAATATGATAATTTTTTTTGGCAAGAATATATACCAAAAGTTTATGCCGAAAAAAACAATATCGCTCTTTCTGATGCAATTAATTTTACCCATTCTCTTTTTCATTATAAAAAAAAGACTAAAGATTGGTATGATATAACTTACTGGTCTAATATTCTTGATATAGATATCGCGAAAGAAAAAGAAAAAGAAACAAATATGGACAGAATATGTCTGAAAGATGGATCGCTAGATATTTTAGATAAGCTTAAATCTCAAGGGAAAGAATTATTTTTAATTACAAATGCGCACCGCATTACTTTAAATATTAAATTAAAAAAGTTTGATATTTCAAAATATTTTAGTGAGATGGTTTGTTCCCATGAGTTAGGCTATGTCAAAGAAGATATACAGTTTTGGCATATTTTAAGACTAAGATTAAAGCTAGACTATAAATATTCAGTTCTAGTTGAAGACACTTTTGACAATATTAATTCAGCTTATCATGCAGGGCTAAATAATTTTGTATATATATCTGATAATAAAAAATTTACTAGCCCATTATCTCCATTAATAGTGAAATCATTTAGTGAACTTTCCTCTAGCATTTAAATATGATATGTTTTCAAATTCTATAGTATCTGGAAATATTTCATTAAGATAAATATTTTTGTATCGATAATTATATATTGAAATTCTATGTATGCTCCTACCTACTCTTTTATATACTATAGATTTTTTTTTAAAACGTTTAGGGTTCAGTATATATGTGCCAAGAGATCTCGAGCCTAAAATTTTTAAAAACCTCTCTTTCCCAGAAACATGTTTAATTAACATAAATGTGTAAGCTTCAATTTTTGGATAGCAATTTGTAGATAAAATAACTTTTCTATAAACTCCAATTCCTCTCACTTTATTCGGCAAATTACATTTCATTGATTGGTTAAAATATCTACACTCTTGATTTAGAACATTAACCGTAAATCCATGTTTATCTTTATACATTAATCTATTTGTTAATGAATTTTGATCTATAATACTTAGTTTGGTTTTAAGACTTAAGCTAATTAACTTTTTTTCATTTTTCCATTTAGATAAATATTGATTTGTCATAATCTACAACTGAATCGTTTCTGCCGAATCTTTTCCCCATCGCTTAATTAATTTGTTTTTGCTTTCCTCATCAATTTTATCGACACAGTTCATGGATTCACGTACGAGGTCGTAATTATTTAACGCATCATCAGGTGTAGCTAATTTAAAATTATGGTTAGCTCCTGACTGTTTATGCCCTAAGTAGTCTCCTGAGCCTCTAAGCTTTAGATCTTCCTCTGCAATCTTAAACCCACTTGAGTTTAATTCTAATGCTTTTAACCTATCTAGCGCATGATCGCTTAAATTATTTTTACAAACAAGATAACAATAACTTTGTTTGTCACTCCTTCCCACTCTTCCTCTGAGCTGATGTAGTTGTGAAAGTCCAAATCTATTAGGGTCTTCAATAACTATACATGTTGCATTAGCGACATCTACACCAACTTCAATCATAGTTGTGCAAACTAATATTTGAATTTCACCACTAACAAATTTTTTCATAGTTTTAATGTTCTCTTTTGAGTCCACTCTACCATGAAGCATGCCAATTGAAGTGGTTGCAAATCTATTAGATAAATCTTCATAGACTCCTTGAACATATTCACTTTCTGATGACTCAGTATAATCAATACAAGAACAAACCCAATAGACTTGTTCTTTATCATGTAATATTTTAGAAATATTATCATGAAGCATTGAACGCTTATCATGATCAATCATCTGAGTTTTAATAGTTTTTCTATTCTTTGGGGATTCGTTAATTATTGTATAATCTAGCCCTTCATATAAAACCAATGATAATGATCTAGGAATAGGTGTAGCCGATAAATATAGTTCATGTGGGATTGATGGATTTTCACTGTTCTTTAGAGTAAGTAATGTTCGTTGATTGATTCCGAACTTGTGCTGTTCATCAACTATTATAAGCCCTAAATTAAGAAAACGAACATTATCTTGAATTATAGAGTGTGTACCAATTAATATATCAGTATCACCTGACTGAACAGATTCAATAATTCTAGACTTTTCGCGTGGTGTTAAATTACTTTTTAGACACTCTATCTTTACTGAAAAACCTGAAAATATTTTTTTAAAAGTATTTGTATGCTGGTCTGCGAGAATTTCAGTTGGCACTAGAATTCCTGTCTGAAGATTTGACAGTTTAGAAAAATATGAGGCTATTATTGCAATTATAGTCTTTCCTGACCCAACATCACCCTGTATAAGTCTTTTAGTAGGATAACTTTTTAAAAAACTATTTTTGATATCAGATATTGCATTTTTTTGTGATGCTGTTAAAGCAAAGGGCAAAGATGCGATAAAGTCATTAATGGCATCTTCAGAAATATTAAAATCATGGGACTTATTTGATTCATAAATTTTTTTTGCATCTAAAAGTAATAACTTATAAGCGAGAAGTTCTTCTATAACAAATCTTTGTCTTCCTAGTTCAAAATTAGTATTTGATATATCATAGTCATCAGAAGACGGGAAATGGCAATATTTTAGCGCATCTATATAGTAGGGTATTTCAAGATTTTCTAAAATTTCGTTAGAAAAAATATCTGAGTTATTTTTACTACATACATAATCATATGCATGTTTAATAAATGATCTAATTTTATTTTGTGATACCATTTTTTTAGTTTTATAATAAGGCACCACATTTTCAATTTTCTTTTTATTACTAATAATTTCAACTTCGGGATGAATCATTTCAACTAATTTTCCCTTAATTCGTACTACTCCTGAAATACGTACCTCCATATTAGTTTTTAAACCAGAATAAATAATAACTTTATGTAAAAATCTTATTTGAATATTTGCGCCACCTATGTCAATTGTTAATATTAAATTTGGTTTATAATTTCTTGTTTGAAATACTTTAACAATTCTACCTATAAAGAGACAACTGTCCCCATTAGAAACAGAAGATATATCAGATAATTTAGTTTTATCAATTAAAAAAGTTGGAAGAAATAAAATCAGGTCGCTGATTCTATTAATACCAATTTTATTCAGTTGTGTTTTAGTGGCAGGGCCAATACCAGGCAATCCTTCTAAGTCTCTATCATCTAATCTTTTTGTAATAGCCATTTAAACTAATCATCATCAAATACAACTGCATCCATCTCAATATCAACATCTTTTGGCAGTCTACTAACTTCAACTGCTGCTCTAGCAGGAAATGGTTTTTCTGTAAAAAATTCTTCCATAATACTGTTTACTTTCTGAAAATTTGATAAATCTTTCAGATATACATTTATTTTAACAGTACTGGAAATGCTAGCTCCAGATTCTTCAATAATTGCTTTTAAGTTATTAAAAACCTGCGTTGCTTGTTTATTAAAGTCACTAGACACTATCTCCATAGTTTCTGGCACAAGTGGAATCTGACCTGAAATATAAATAAATCCACCAGCTCTTATAGCTTGACTGTATGGGCCTAAAGCTGCTGGAGCATTAATGGTACTTATAGATTTTATTTTGCTCATGGCTTCTTCCTAACATATCCTGATTCAGCTAATTTTTCTAAATAATCATGCCAGTAAGGTTTGTAGTTTATTGAGAGATCATATAAATATTCCCATGAAAAAAGGCCTGTACTATGCCCATCATCAAATATAATTTTAATAGCATAATTTCCTACTGGTTCAATTGCGTCTATATAAACGTTTTCTTTGCCTTTTTGTAGCACCTCTTGTCCTGGACCATGCCCTTTTACTTCAGCTGAAGGCGAAAAGCATCTAAGGTATTCTGTGGTTAGGTCAGCACTTATCCCGTCTTCAAAACTTAGTGCTACTGTATTTGTTTTTTTGATATATCTAATTTCTAAAGGTTTAATCATGAACTAAGTATATATTTTTATTGTTACTATTTCACTGACTATTATATTAGAAACTAATCTTTAATCTCTTTAGCTCTTGGGTGTGCCTTAATATATATATTCTTTAAATATTCAAAATTAACATTAGTGTAGATTTGGGTTGTACTAATATCTTCATGACCTAAAAACTCTTGAACTGCACGCAGGTCACCTGAAGACTCAAGTAAATGAGTTGCGCAGGAATGCCTTAATGTATGTGGGCTAATTTTACAGTTTAAGCCAAGGGACTTACACCAGTAATCAAGTCTAATCTGAACTGACCTGTTAGATAACCTGCCACCAAACTTATTTAAGAAAAATGCTTTTTCTTGGGCCTTTGCATGCTTTGAACGTATTTTCACCCAAGCTAATAATGCTATAATTGCCTTGGATCCTATAGGCAAATATCTCTGCTTGTTACCTTTCCCTATAACTGAGAGCATTTTGTCATTTAGGCTAACTGATTGAGTATCCAAAGATGTTATTTCACTAAGTCTCAAGCCTGAACCATACATTAATTCAATCATTGCCTTGTCTCTTATGGAGGCAAATGATGTTAAAGGAATATCACATAATAAATCAACTTGTTTAACAGATAAGATGTATGGGAGTTTTTGTAGCTTCTTAGGAACAGTTAGTTTTTTTGATGGGTTGCTTTTAATTATTCTTTTCTTAATCATGAAATTAAAAAATGAACGAATAGAAGAAGTTTTTCTGGAAAGAGATGTGGCTATCAATCCAGCACGATTTAATTTATTTATATAATTTTGAATATGATCATTTGTTATTTCAGATATCATAAAAATATCCAAGCCCAAAAGGTATGTTTTGAATTTTATTAAATCAAGATTATAGTTCTTTAAGGTTGCGCTACTATATTGTTTTTCGTATTTTAAATAAACAAGAAAATCTTGAATTTTATCAGCAATATCAGTCATTCCATACGCCATCATATTCAAATGTACTTGGGCCATAAAGATAGAGGCTAGGAGAATACTTGCCATCTACATCTGTCATAAAAATATTTTGTATCTTTAGCTCTCCTCCTTCTTGACTTATATCTAACTCACTAATTTTTTTAGACCCATTTTCTGGCAATAACATAAACCGTGAAATAAATGCACCTGTCGCAGTGGCTCCACTACCACAAGATTTTGTCCATCCTGCGCCGCGCTCATTTACACGCAAAATAATCGAGCTATCATGTTCTTTCACAAATTCTTCTGTATTTAAAATAAATGATATATTAACATTGCTATCATATAGAGAATTAAGAATATCAGAAATTTTTTCTTTATTATCAAAAGAGTTTTTAGAGAAGACGATGCAGTGAGCATTTCCTATAGATAAGTGAGAGTATGAGAAGGACCAAGATGGCATTTCACTATTTACTGAAACTTCATAATAGTATTCCTTTGCGCTAATTGAAATATTTTCAGATATACGATTAGGAATATTTTCAAAAAACACGGCATTTCCCATACTAACCTTTATTTCTTTTTCACTAATAAAGCTGACATTATATGGCACTAAATTCACAAATATCTTAGAATCAAAAAAATTATACTTTCTATTCAAGAAAAGCATGATTGCTCTCATCCCATTTCCGCATTGTTGTGCTGACGAGCCATCTTGATTGAAAATTTCACAAGCAACATTGTTTGAGTCTTTTATATTTAACAATAAAAGCTGATCACAACCAATAATATCTCGTGAACAAATTGAACGAATCTTTTTATTATCAAACTGATAAAGCGAGCCAGTATTGTCAATCACAACAAAATCATTCCCCTGGCTATTCATTTTTGTAAAAGGGACTTGCATTTTATCTTCTCAACATATGTTTATAATAAATATTTTGTCTCATTTTCAAGTATCTGCTCAATAGTGTCTCTATCCCTAATTTTTCTTATATGCTGGCTATCTTTAGTAATCAGATATTCTGCTGATTTCATTCTAGTGTTATAATTAGAAGAAAGAGAAAAGCCATATGCACCAACAGATTCAACTACTATGTAGTCACCTTTTGATACCGAGAGGTTTCTGTCTTTACCAATAAAATCTGCAGTTTCACATACAGGGCCCACAACATCAGATACTATCTTATTAGCATCATTATGAAAAACTTCTTTAATTGAATGATATGCGCTATACAAGGGTGGTCTTAAAAGATCAGTCATCCCTGCATCAACTATAATAAAATTTTTGGATGTAGATTTTTTTGTATTAATTACTTTTGAGATTAATAAGCCCGCTTCTCCAACTATGGAGCGGCCTGGCTCAATTAATATTGTAGTTGCCAGAGGTTTTAACAAATCAACTATTTCAGAAATAAAAATACTCTTATCTAGGGTTTTCTCATTATCATAAGGTATGCCTAGGCCTCCACCAATATCTATATGGCTTAACTTTATATTATTTCTTTGTAACTCCTTGATTATGGCAATAACTTTTAAAACAGATTCTTTAAAAGGACCTATATCCATGATTTGTGATCCTATATGAAAATCTATACCCACTATATTAATTCCTTTTAACTCGTGAGCTTCCTTATATATATCTAAAATTTCTGTCTGTTCTATGCCAAACTTATTATCTTGCATTCCAGTAGTAATGTAAGGATGCGTGTCTACATCAATAGCAGGGTTTATGCGGATAGAAACATTTGCGCATAATTTTTTTTCTAGGGCTATGGCATTTATTGTGCGGAGCTCATCTCTAGACTCAATATTAAAACACATAATATTCTTAGATAATGCAAATCTAATTTCTTCTTCAGTTTTACCAACACCAGAAAATACAGTTTTTCTAGGATCTCCTCCTGCCTGAATTACTCTTGATAACTCCCCACCCGATACAATATCAAACCCTGACCCAAGTTCCGCTAATAAAGATAATATAGATAGATTAGAATTTGCTTTAACCGAATAACATATTAAATGAGGATTATCTTTAAAACTTTTTTGATATGCTAAAAAATTATTAGTGATCATCTTTTCAGAATATAAATAGAAGGGTGTTTGGTTTGATAAGGCTAAGTCTAGTACATTTATGCCGTCAAAAAATAATATGTCGTCGTTATATACTGTGGTCATTTATTGGTCTCAATAACTATTATTTTCAGACTCTTGCTGTTCCATAGGATTTTCTATTTTTTCCTGAGGCACGGTTAAGGGACCCTTATTTCCACAAGATGTTATAATTATCAAGAATGGTATGGCCAAGACATATTTAAGAGCCACGTTATGAAGATAATTAATTTTTTCTGACATATGGTACATTATAGTCATAATATTGGATTCCTGCTAGGCTGATAATGAATTTAAATAATGATGATTTTATAACTATTGGAAATAAGAAGAGTTCTAAAGTAAGTATTCTTTGGTTTCATGGGTATGGCTCAAATAATTGGTCATTTGAACCAACCATGAAGTTAATAAATATGAGATTGAATGAAGTCGCATATATTATAATACCTAATGCTCCAATTATAGATGGGAAAAGTTCATGGTATCCTTTGCCAGCTAGAAATAATAATGGTGATTTGATAGAAGATTATGATGGTCTCAGCAAATCAATTGAAGCTATTGATAATTTAATTGAGTCTTTATCATTCGATCAAAACAAAAAATTTATAGTTGGTGGATTTTCTCAGGGAGCAGCCCTTTCTTTAAGTTTACTGTTTAAGTCAAGACATGGAATTGATGGTTGTGCTGCATTATCGGGTTATATGCCATCTGCTAATGAATTTAAAGAATTTCCCCTAAAGAGTAACAATATCTTTATTGCGCATGGCTATCAAGACAAAGCAATTAGTTATGGTGATTTTAAAAAAACATTAGCTTTTCTTGAAACTAAAACTGATGCGCTTACTAAGCATACTGGTGATTTTGGGCACACAATTACCCATGAGGTAAGCGAAGGTTTCATCCAATGGCTTCAAAAAATTTAATGAGCTCTTAGATAGAGCTCATTAAGCTAGAATTTTAATCTCTATGTCTCTGGGCAGCTGCTATTGCTGTTTCACTACCATATTTCTCATTGATTTTTTCAACAGTCTCAAAATGATCTGCTCTTCTATGAGTTAGGCAATTACCTTTTTTGTCTACGCCCCAAAGTGCATATGCAATAAATGGCTTCAAATGATCAGGGGTTTGGTCAAAATGTGGAATACCAAACCTGATAAGTAAATTATTACGATCAGCTCCGCCATCCTTTTGTTCTTTAATTATACGCAATACTTCTACCTGAAGATCTTTTACATCATCTCCATTCCAAGTACCAACGACCGTTCCGTCTGGCAATATAATATCATCGCCTTGTGGTTTTGGGTGTTCTGCCATGGTTAATTCTCCTTTTTGTCTTTGTGTAATCTTATAGATTTATCTTATATAATATTATAGAGAAAAATATTTAATCTGCTAGGGTCTAGAGCAATATATTTTATAATCTCCTTACTAATTACATGGGAAAGTATCTATATATCCATTTCTCAATGCTAATCCTACCAAAGGCACACTCTTATATTTAGCATAAAATGTGATGTTTTTCTGAATTGCCTTATCTATAATTTTTCTAAGTTGCTTTGATGACAAAGAAAGGCCCGAAGGCTTACAATAAATTTCTATGGAATGCTTTTGAAACATATATTCATTTGCCCAGTCTAGTCCACGCTCAAGTCCATATATATACATGTTATGGGCCTCTATATCACTATTATCCTGATATTCTTCTATTGTCGGCGGGCCTGCTGAGTAAGCATAATTGCTAAAAAATAATAATATTATGGCTACATTTTTTATATTCACTTTTTAAAGCCAGATTTTTTTAGCCTCGCTAATACAGCATTTGCTTGCTTAGTTACCGATGCCGGTGAAGTTTCACCAACCCCTGTCCTTGATTTTATACATGTCATTGGATCAAGAACTTTATATACATCATTGGAAATTAATGTTGAAAACCCTTTTAACTCATCAATCGTTAAATCTGATAGTTGCAGAGACTTCTTCTCGCAAAATTTTACAATATCACCTACTACATGATGAGATGTTCTAAAGGGCATACCTTTTTTTGACAAGTATTCAGCCAAGTCAGTAGCTGTTGAAAAAAAACCTGATGCGATTTCTATCCCTTTGTTTTTATTTAACTTCATTGTAGATATTAATCTTGGCAGTAAGCTTAAGCAACTCATAGTCGTATCAATAGATTCTAATATTAAAGTCTTATCTTCTTGCATGTCTCTGTTATATGTTAAAGGCAATCCCTTCATTAAAGTTAAGAGCCCCATTAAAGAACCATAAACTGATCCTGTTTTTCCTCTAATTAACTCTGGGACATCAGGGTTCTTCTTTTGAGGCATAATAGATGAACCTGTACAAAACCCCTCGTCTAAGTCTATTAGACCAAATTGTGGATTCATCCATAGCACAAGCTCTTCCGAAATCCTTGATAAATGCATCATGATCATGCTATTTGCATAGGCAAAATCACAAACATAGTCTCTGTCGCTAACTGCATCCATAGAGTTTAATGTAATACTTTTAAAGCCTAAGCTTTTAGCAACCATTTTCCGATCAATCTTTAAGGAACTTCCTGATAGTGCTGCTGATCCAAGTGGCATCGTATTCATAATTTCTCTAGTACCTAGAAGTCTAGTTTCATCTCTAAATAGCATCTCATTCCAAGCAAGTAAATGGTGTCCAAACGTGACGGGCTGCGCAACTTGCATATGCGTAAACCCAGGGAATAATGAATCTGAATGTTCTTTCGCCATGTTAGCAAGAACATACTGAGTCTCTCTAAGCTTGAGAAGATAAAGATCGATAAAATCTCTGAGATATAATCTTAAGTCTGTAGTCACTAAGTCATTTCTTGATCTTCCAAGATGAATCTTTTTACCTAAATCTCCAATAATCCCAACCAGTGCATTCTCTATATTCATATGTACATCTTCATATTCAATAGACCAGGGTAATTTATCATTTTCTGCCATCTTTTTAACAATATTTAGGCCTTTAATAATCGCTTTTGCTTCAGACACCTTGATATGTCCACAACTAGACAACATTTGCACATGAGCAGATGTCACTCTAATGTCAACATCGTATAGAACAATATCAATGCTTAGGCTTTGGCTAAAATCTAAAACCTCTGCATCAATTTGCTTTGTAAATCTGCTAGACCAAGTTACATTTTTCATAATATTTGTTAATTTTTAATTACATTATTTATCAGTAAGTATAGTATAAATACAAACAAAAAATTATAAATATGAAAAATATAATTAGAATTGCTACAAGAAATAGTCCTCTGGCTTTAGAGCAGGCAAAAATGGTAAGCTCCATGCTTTCTAAACATAATAAAATAGAAATTGTCTCAATGGTTTCTAGTGGTGATAAAGTTCCGTCAAAAGAATTTAAAATACATGGCGGAAAAGGTTTGTTTCTCAAAGAGTTAGAAGAATCATTGTTGCGTGGGGACACAGACATTGCAGTCCATTCGCTTAAAGACGTACCTATGATACTAGAAAATAAATTTTCTATAACAACTATATCGAATAGAGAAAACCCCTGTGATGCATTTATATCTAAAAAATATAAAACAATGAACGACTTACCAACTGATGCAACAATTGGAACCTCAAGCCCAAGGCGAATTGCCATGCTAAGAAATATATCAAAAGACTTTAAAATAGTTGAAATAAGAGGAAATATTCAAACAAGATTAAAAAAAATGGAAGAACAAAATATTGATGGAATAATACTAGCTGCAGCTGGCCTGCATAGAATGTCTTTAAAAAAATATATTTCTGAATATATTCCTATTGAAGGATTTATTCCATCTGCAGGACAAGGAATTTTATGCATTGAATACTTAAAAAAAAATAAACATATCGAAAATATTTTAAATGAATATAAAACCGAGATTGTTGAGAAATGTGCAACTGAAGAAAGAAATTTTGTTAGAGAAATAGGTGGTGACTGTATGTCTCCCATAGGCGCACATGCAACAATAAAAAATGATCGTATGAAAATTGATGCATTTGTTTCAAGCCTCGATGGAAATAAGCATATTAAAAGCTCCTATATTATAGATTTAAAAAAGAATTCAGAAAGCGTAGGCTCTTATATGGCAAAGCTATTCATAAAACAAGGCGCCAAGAGTTTACTGGATCTTAAAAAATGATGAATCTGATAGTTCTATCACAAATATCCATATACAAAGACATGCAAAAATACTGCATGCTAAATAAAGCTAGTATTCATCAGATTATGGCAGTAAAAATATTACCAGTTAAATATGATATTACAAAGATTATAGATGTTTTAAATGACAAGGTTAATATAATATTTCAAAGTAAAAACGCTATTAACCACTCGTCTGATATTCACCAAAAGATCAAAAGCAATAATAAAATAAAACTATATTGCTTAGGAAAATATAGTGCAGAAAAAATTAAAAAAATATTTTCTTTTGAGGCCATTCACCCCTCAAAAAATTATTCTAGCGAAAAACTTCTGGACCTGATTGCAGAAAAATCTCTTGCAAAATCTAAGTTTCTAATTATAAAAGGTGAAGATGGAAGGGCTTATCTTGAAGAAAAAATTAAAGAAAAGGGCCATGAAGTGCTAGTTATAGATGTCTATAAAAGAAAACCAGAAGACCTAAGCACTTTAAAAGATTTGATAAAAGAAGATGTAAATAATTACTTTATTATTTCAAGCAAAACAGCTTTAGAAAATTTAGTCTCAGAACTAAAACTAATTAAGAGCAAGAATAAAAATATACTTGTAATCCCAAATATGAGGCTGGTAGAAGGCATAGGTATGGAGAATATAAATGACACGCTGGTCATTAATAATAATGAAGGAGCTCCTGAGTACATCAGAATTATCAAGGAGCATAATAATGGATAAACTAATTTTAGCTGGCAGTGGTTATTTGGGGGGGAATATAATAAACCTTATGCTCCAAAATCAATATAATTTTTCCGTGAAAGAAGTTTGTAGAACTAAAAAAAATAGGCCAGCCAATATAGAGAATATTGTTAGAGATTTTGATCAAGAAAAGATAGATTTACAATTTGCAGAAAATAGTACTGTAATTTATATGGCTCCACCAAGTACTTTGTCTAGCAAAGATGACAGAATTAGTAACTTTATAAAAAATATTTCTACCTTAAAAATAAAAAAGATAATATATACGAGCACAAGCGGAGTTTATGGTGATTGTGGGGGCAAGAAAGTAGATGAAAATACAAAAGTTTCTCCAATAACTGAAAGAGCAAGAAGAAGAGTTGATGCAGAAAATCAATTAATAAATTTCTCAAAAAAGAATAATGTAAAATTAATAATTTTAAGAGTGCCGGGCATATATGGGAAAGGGAGGCTTCCTGTGGATAGGGTTAAATTAAGAGAGCCATTGGTAAATCTCAATGAAAGCAGAATAACAAATATAATACATGTAGAAGACCTTGCAAGAATATGCATAGCATCAATAGTTTTGGAAAATCAGATTGAAATAATTAATGTGAGTGATGGGAGTCCAATCAAGACTACAACATATTATGAACATGTCTATGCGGCTATTAATGTTGAGTTACCAAAATATATTACTTTTAATCAGGCGCTAAAAATATATTCAGAAAAAAGACTGAGCTTTTTAAAAGAGTCACGAGTTCTTAATGTCGAAAAAATGAAAAAAATATTTGATGGCTGCATTGTATACAAAGATGCCTCTATAGGAATAAAAAAATCCTTAGGAGTTTAGCCCTAACCATTTAATTAATGGTTTCCATTCTTCACGGTCTTGTGCAGTTGCGCTTGCGCCCATCTCAAAAATACCCAAACCTGTGCTTGCAGATCTTATGTAATTCGTATTATCTCTAAAAGCAGTAATATATTTTATTCCCTTTTCTTTTAAAAGATATGTGTCCAGTTCCAAAAATATATTTGTATTCGCCCTACAGCGGTTAGCTACTAATCCTACTTTTATTTGATTTCTAATAACAGGGCCCATAGATCTAAGATATTGAATAAAAACTTTTGCGGCCTTCATGTCTATAGGCGAAGGAAGCACGGGCACGATAATCATGTCAGCTTTTTTAACATATGTGTCAAGTCTAGATCCATATATTGCTGCAGGCACATCATAAATTACAACAGAGTTTTTCTCTTTTTTAAGAGGTTTATTAAAATTTTTTGTTCCATGGATTTTTGCTTTGGACAAAGGTCTAGCCTCTAACCACTGTGTACTTGATTCTTGAGGATCAAGGTCAACCAGGGTTGTTTTAAAGCCAAATTGGGCACAATATGCGGCCAAGTTCACAGATACCGTAGTCTTGCCAGAACCGCCTTTTGAATTAATGACCATAATTGATTTCATGGTATATCTCCTAATTTTCCCTTATCATAACAAAGAGAATTTCAAACCGCTATTAAAAAGTTAATCTAATAAAATTCTAACAGGGACATGGTCAGATGTTCTAGGTTCAGCAAAGCACCATGACTTATGTCGAGTTTTTTTATCAATTAAATATTCTGAACAACGTTTTTTAATAGATTTTGACCCCAGTATAAGATCAATTCTATAACCAATATTTCTTTGAAATGCACCGCCGCGATAATCCCACCATGTAAAGGTCTGGGAGGGGTAATCATAATCATTAAAGAGGTCATGCAAGCCCAAGGCACAAAGTTTAGCCAATAATTCTCTTTCTTTAGGCGAGCAAAGTATTTCTCCACGGGTTATTTCAGAATCAAAAACATCATCGTCTGTAGGGGCAATATTAAAGTCACCCAAAAGTATTAAATCATTTGTCTTTTCTAACTCTTTCTGTGTGTAAGAAATTAATTTTTGTAGCCATTTAAGCTTATATGCATATTTTGGGGTACCGACATTTTGACCATTTACAACATAGAGATTAACAATTCTTATACCATTATAAATTGCTGAAATTGATCTCATTTCATTTTCATCTGTAGACACAGGGTTAACGTGAACATCTTTGGGTTCGTCTTTAGAGATAATTGCAACACCATTATATGTTTTTTGGCCACAAAAAATTACATGATAACCAGCATCAGAAAAAGCTGATACTGGAAAATTTTCATCGATGCTTTTTGTTTCTTGAAGAACAAGTACGTCAGGGGTTTCTTCTAGTAAATACTGCAAGACTGCATGCAGACGGACTTTAATAGAATTTACATTCCATGTTGCAACAATCATATGTCTAAATTTTTAACAGAAGAGTATTTTTGTTTAATGAATTGTTTTCTCATCTCAACATCGTCGCCCATAAGTTCGACTACAACCTGGTTGCCATCTTCCAAAGGCAAAACCTTTAACAGAGTTCTACTTTTAACGTTCATAGTTGTCTCTTCAAGTTGGTTTGGATTCATTTCCCCAAGACCTTTATACCGCTGAAGCGTAATAGAGCCTTTTGAGGCAGCAATCAGTGAATTAAAACAATCTGTTAGGTTAAAAGGGCTAGACACAGGGCCATCATTTTTGTCAGCATAAGTAAAAACAGAGCCTGTATAGGCTCCAAATTTTAAAGAAACTAGGTCGGCATAAGAATCAGAACTAAAAAAATGTTTGCTTAATGGCTCCTGATCTGTAACAACACCATTCGTTGTTTTAGTAATATTAATTGAATAAACTTTATCTTCAGAAATATCATCCGAAGGAGTAAGTATAAATGATAAATTAATAGGCGTATTTTCATTAACGTATTGCGTAAATAATTTACACCAAGAAGTCAATAATTTAAGAGATTTTAAAGTATCCAAAGACAGGGTTTCAAAAAAAGCAAGATTATGTAATATATGCTTATCTCTTTTAGAAGAAAACTGCTCTAAAATAGAGCTCATAGTCGAATAAGTATTTAAAAGACCAAGGGTATTTTCCTGAGACACTTCTTTGTTGTCAATGAACAGCTTGTATGTATTAGAAATATCATTGTTAATGAAGCCTGACAGTTCAGAGTCGTCTTTAAGATATCTTTCTGATTTACCTTTTTTCATTTTGTACAGTGGCGGTTGAGCAATAAAAACATGACCATTATCTATAAGCAACTTCATTTTAGTTTCAAATAATGTAAGTAGCAAAGTTCTTATGTGTGCGCCATCAACATCTGCATCAGTCATAATAATAATTTTCCCATAGCGCAAATTATCTAAATCTACATCATCCCCAAACCCACAGCCCAGCGCTGTAATTAAAGTAGCAATTTCAGAGGAAGAAAGAACTTTGTGATCTTGTGCTCGCTGAGTATTTAATATTTTTCCTTTAAGGGGTAAAATTGCCTGTGTTTTTCTGTCCCTTGCCTGCTTTGCAGATCCACCGGCTGAATCCCCCTCCACAATAAATAGCTCAGTTTTTGTAGGGTCTTTTTCTTGACAGTCAGCAAGCTTGCCAGGAAGGTTGCCTATGCTCAATGGGTCTTTACGCCTAATGAGATCTTTTGCTTTTCTTGCCTCTTCTCTTGCCTTGGCTGCCTGAAAGACTTTTGCAATAATCGCCTTAAGTTCTTTGGGGTTCTCCTCAAAAAATTCATGCAATTTCTTGTTTAAACTTGACTCAACTATCCCTTTAACTTCAGAGGAAACCAGCTTATCTTTTGTTTGTGATGAAAACTTAGGATCAGACATTTTAACAGAAATAATTGCCGTAATACCTTCTCGAGCATCTTCACCGGTAAGATCAATCTTGTCTTTTTTAACACCCGGCTGTTTGTCAAATGCATTATTAATAGTTTTAGTGAGAGATGCTTTAAAACCAGATAGGTGCGTTCCTCCGTCCTTTTGCGGAATATTGTTTGTAAAACATAAAATCTCTTCGTTATACGCTGTGCTCCATAGCATTGCCATTTCAACTGAAATATTTTTCACTTCACTTTTAAAGTAAACAATTTCATCTTGTATTAATGTTTTTTTTCTAGTTAGTTCTTTTATGTATTCCATGATGCCGCCATCATATTTAAATTCATCTTTTACTGACTTCGCTTCATCAGTAAACTTTATTGTTATGCCGCTATTTAAAAAAGCTAATTCCTTAAACCTTCTTCTTAACGTTTCAGTATTATATTTTGTGAGAGTAAAATATTTTTTGCTTGGCTTGAATGAAATTTTTGTACCCGTAAGCTCAGTATCCCCCGTAATTTTCAGTGCTTCTACTGGCTTACTGTCTTTGTACTCTTGGCTATAAACTTTTCCACCTTTATAAACTGTCAATTCTAAGGTTTCTGATAATGCATTCACAACTGAAACCCCAACCCCATGCAGCCCCCCAGACACCTTGTATGAATCATCATCAAATTTACCACCAGCATGCAATACTGTAAGGATAACTTCTGCTGCAGATTTTTTTTCACCCGGGTGCATATCAACCGGTACACCTCTCCCGTTATCTGCAACTGTAACAGATTGGTCCTCATGTATTATGATGTCAATGGTGTCACAATAGCCGGCCAAAGCCTCATCTATTGAGTTATCCATGACCTCAAATATCATCTGGTGCAAACCGCTTCCATCGTCTGTGTCACCGATATACATGCCAGGTCTTTTCTGTACCGCCTCAAGCCCTTTCAGGACTTTTATGTTGGATGAGTCATATATCTTATCTGTCATTAAATCTCCTCTTGTATTTCACCATCAATAAATTCATACATTTTAACCTCGTTGGCTTTTCTGCCAAGGCTTTTTATCTTCTCTTTATATAGATCTGGCGCTGTAATAAAACACTGTGCTTTTGAACCTACCAATAAGTTTATCACAAGCCTTAGGTTCTTATCGTCTATTCCAAAAAATAAATCATCTATTAATATTATTGGTCTAAACCCATGTTTCACGTGAAACACCTCTGCCTGACTCAAAACCAACAACAAGCTGATGATAATTTGCGTGGACATTGAAGATATATTTTTTAAATCTATCCCGCCAACATTAAACAAAAGATCTGCCCTGTGTGGGCCAACGCTTGTATGCTTTACAGCCATGTCTTTAACCAAGGATTGTGCTAGTGCCTCATTCAGCTCAAGAGCTTTATTCCATCCTTGGTCATAGGTAATTTTGGTGTTTTTAATATCGTTATAAACACTCTTGTCAAAGTTTGTTAATTTGTTGGCATAGCTAACAAACTCCTTATTAAGATCAACAAAATATTCGCTTCTTTGCTTGTGAACAAGGGTCCCGTGTTTTATCACCTCATTAGTCCAATAATCAATATTGGTTGTGTCTGCCCTTTTAAGCAAGCTATTCCGTTGTTTTAAAGACTTTGTGTAGTTTTTAAAATTAGCTAAATGGGCGGGTTCCACGTGAAACGATCCCCAGTCAAGGAAGCCCCGTCTCTGCTCCGATGACTGTATAATAATATTCTCAACACCAAACGAAAGGGCAATACAGGGTAAGGTTAAAAGCAGGGTTTTGGCCGTTACTTTTTTCTCGTTAACTTTAACAATTTTAGAAGAACTTAGAGGCTTTTCTGTGTATATGTTGATATTATCACCGCATTTAACTACTTTTAAAAGAAGTTTAAAAGCATTTTCGGTGTTTTGTATAAGTGTTTCTGGGGGCACACCCTTAAAGCTTTTAAGGGCGGAGCAATAGTATATACCCTCGATTAAAGAGGTTTTGCCGGCATTATTGTTGCCAACAATGATGTTAACGTGTTTAGAGGGCAAAAGAGTTGCAAGGTTAATACTCCTTAACTTAAAGGCAGAATATTGTTTAATATACAAGCTAGACCCGCATTGGCATAATAATATATTTGTTCATAGAGGTTTCATCTTTAGATGAGATCAAACACCCCGAGTCAGCGTTGTTGAGTTGGATTTCAATATTGTCAGAAGAAATCACGTCAATAACCTCCAACAAATAACTTAAGTTAAAGCCAACCTCAAAGCTTTCACCCGAATACTCACAAGGTATACTGTCTTCGCCCTCTTCCAAGGACGGGTTATTTGTTGATAGTTTTATGTCTGTTTTGTTGAGCGATAGCTTAACACCCTTAAATTGCTCATTAGAAAGTATGGCCATTCTTTGAAGAGCTGATTTTAAATCTTGTTTGTTTGACGTGAGCTTGTGTGGGAGTGATTCGGGGAACACTTTTTTATAGTCTGGGTAGTTCCCCTCAATAAGTTTGCTTTTAACAATAAAGTCGCCTATTTTAATAATTATTTCGCGGTCTGTAACCATAAATCCTACCATGTTCTCTTTATTGTCCTTAAATGTAGTTAAAATACGTTTAATCTCAATAATACATTTTCGTGGTATTATGCAACTTACAGGGCCGTCAGTGGGGTTTTTAGTTTGGGTTGAAGACATTGATAGTCTATGGCCGTCTGTAGCAACGACGGTTAATTTATTTTCTAAAACCTCTAAAAACATTCCATTTAAAAAGTGTCTCGCATCCTGTGTGGCCATAGAGAAGCCTGTTTGACTAATCAGGTTATCTAGATCTACACCTGACACGCTAAATTTAAATTCATTGTTCTCTTCTTTATAAGGAAACTCGGCACCGGGTAGGGACGCAAGAGTGAACTTGCTCTTACCAGATTTAATTATTGCCTTTGTTTCACCGATATCTATCTCCACTAAATCAGAACCAGGTAAGGACTTAAGGATGTCTAAGAACTTGCGCGCAGGAAGACTGGTGTCAAAATCTTCTGCCGAACCATGCTCAACGACTGTTGAGACCTCCACCTCCAGATCACTAGAAACCAATAACAGAGAACCACCACCACCCCTAATAAGGATGTTTCCCAGTATAGGCATAGTCTGCTTTTTTTCAGAAACACTTACCATTTGTTTTAAAGGCTCTATTAGTTTTTCGCGCTGTATAGATATAATCATATTTAAAATTATATATTATTTTTATTGTTATGTTTTGCTAATTTTTGCTAGGAGTTAACAGTGGCTCTGTATTTAGAAAGAGTTTTGGTTAGCGTGAGGTTCTTACAAGGTGTTTGGTTGGTGCATAACCTGTGGGTATAAACTCGCACGTTGTTTTCCACGGGTTATTAACAGTTAGTTGTTTAATGTGTGTAATATGTTTTGGTAGTCTTGGTCTACTGATGTCGATGTTAGTTTTAATGCTTTTACTTTTTTACAAGCATGGAGGACAGTTGTGTGATCCCTCCCACCAAAGGCATCACCTATTGTGGGCAAGCTGTGGCTAGTTAATTGTTTAGCAATAGACATTGCAACATGTCTTGGGAGCGTAATCTTCCTATCTCTTTTCGCAGACAGTAAATCTGAAACCCTCACATTATAATAACCAGCAACTGTTTTTTGTATTTGTTCAATTGTCATAAGCCTTTCTTGTAAAGAAATTAAATCTTTCAAAGTCTCTTTTGTAAAAGCAAGTGTAACCGCCACTCTTTTGAAGTGTGCTGTAGCTAAAACCCGCCTCAAGCTTCCTTCTAACTCCCTAACGTTTGAATACACGTTTTTTGCCAAATAATATGCAACATCATCGGGTATCTTTTGGTTTACTGCTTCTGCCTTACCGTGCAAAATAGCCACCCGTGTCTCTAGATCTGGGGGGTCTATTGTGACACTCATACCCCACACCAACCTGGATTTAATTCTTTCCTCTAAACCAACTATTTCCTTAGGATATTTATCAGATGTTAAAACAACCTGTTTCTTATATTCGAACAACGTATTAAAAGTATGAAAAAACTCTTCTTGAGATTTTTCCTTGTTAGCAAAAAACTGAATATCATCTAACAATAAAGCATCGACTGACCTGTAAAAATCTTTAAACTCTTCTATTTTATTAGTCCTTATTGCGGTAATCATGTTTTGCACAAATTTCTCTGAATGTAGATAGACAACTCTTTTTCTCTTGTCTTGTTTGAGAATTTCGTTCCCTATTGAATGCAATAAGTGGGTTTTTCCAAGCCCAACCCCTCCATATATATAAAGCGGATTATACTGCCCAAGCTCTGCCACCACAGATATACAAGCTGCTTTTGCTAGCTGGTTTGATTTCCCTTCAACAAAATTTTCAAAATTCAAGTCAGCATTCAACGAAGACTTTATGCTAGAGGTTTTTACTTTAGGGGTTATTCTTGCCGTGGCCTTAACCTCTGGCAAGGAAAGCTTAACTACCGAAACCTCATTGTTGCTTGTAATCAGAACTGTTTCTCTAATCAGTTCAATAAAATCATTTTCAACAGTGTCTTTTATAAACTTATTTGGGGCAATAACGCTTAAAGTGTCACTATTACAGCTGACCTCAAGAGGATGAATCCAGGTTTTCATTTGTTTTTCTGAGAGGTTGTCGCAAAACGCTTCTAGGCATTTATCCCACAAATTTGTATTATTCATATTTTTTCACTAGTTGAAAAACTAATATCTCACAAAAATAATCAAAATTATATATTGACAAAGAAATATATAATTTGCAGTATACAAGTCGGGTAATAATATTATGAAAAGAACGTTTCAACCAAGCAACATAAAACGTAAACGCAAACACGGTTTCAGGTCTCGTATGAGCACTGTTGCTGGTAGAGCTGTTTTAAGCGCTAGAAGAGCAAAAGGCAGAGCTGTACTCTGCGCCTAGTTTTCTGTTGTGAACAACAACATATATCTTAAAGTTTCTTCAAACACACTGCGTAGTTTTAGGCATGCTAATAAAATAGTACAAAAAAACTCTACACTGCTATATTTTAACAATAATCTAGACCAACCTAGAATTGCTATCCAGGTCACTAAAAAAGCCATTAAGTTGGCAGTTATTAGAAACAGAATTCGCAGAATGATTAGAGAGAGTTTTAAAGACTGCTTGGAAGAATTGGGGTCGTTCGACATTCTCTTATTAATTTCTTCAAAAATCTATTCTGAAAAATATGAAATAAGTGATATTCTTATGCAAGAATGGAAACTATCAATAAAATCACTACAGCAATCCCAGTTATAATTATTAGGTGTTACCAAATATTTATATCGCCTATGCTTCAATCAAGCTGTAGGCATATCCCAACCTGTTCAGAGTATGCCCTAGAAGCTTTTAGAGAATATGGCCTTTTAAGAGGCTTTTACTACACGGGGAAAAGACTAATTAGTTGTCGCCCTGGCGGTGGCCATGGTTATGACCCCATTCCAAAACCTGGTACAAAAACGCATGAATAATAGAATATTTTTATATAGCTCTTTATTTTTAGTTCTGATTTTACTGTTTGACGCATCAAACACTAATGTTGGTCAGCCAACTGTTAGTTCGCAGCCTAGTATTCCAGAAACAAGTTCAGCAAGCGATCGAGCAAATGTAGAGCCAAAACAAGATATCATTAAAAGCAGCAGGGTTAGCTCTAACAAGAATATTGAAGTAATAACAGACACACTGAAGGTTAATATTAGCTTAGATGATGGCGCTATAGTTTCTTCAGAACTACTTAAATACCTAAAAAATTTTGGGTCTTCTAATGAAAAGGTTAGGCTTTTAAACAACACAAAAGGATCACGTTATACTGCTTTAGCGAATGTCCAAAGCCAAGAATTAGATGCCCCAACAAAATACACTTCGGTTAAAGCCAAATATTCTCTGGGGGGCAATAATAAACTAACGGTGTCTATTCAAGGAACAGCATCTGGTTTAACAGAGGTTACTAAAAGCTATACATTCACGAGAAACAGTCATCTGGTTGAGGTTCAACAACTGGTTAAAAATACTTCTAATAAAAAAATTGAATGGAGACAATACAACACTTTAAGTCGTGGTGAAGAGACTGAGGGCAACGTTATGCTTTATACTTATACGGGCGCAGCTTATTTCGATAGTGAAGACAAGTTTAATAAAATTGACTTCTCAGACATAGAAAATGAAAGTTTTCAAAAAGAAGCAAAGACAAGCTGGATAAGCATGATCCAGCACTATTTTTTTACAGCATGGTTGCCATCAGACAAAGGCTCTGATAAAAAGACAATCTACACAAGACTGCTTTCTGAAGACAATAAAAACAGTTACCAAATTGGAAGTGTTGATAACTATATCGCTTTGTTTCCAGGTGAGTCTTATGTTTTTGATAGTAAACTATATATAGGACCAAAAGTTCAGGCTGAAATAACAGACTTAGCCCCCGGCCTTGCGCTTACAGTTGATTACGGAGTTCTAACTTTTCTTGCGGCCCCACTTTTTTGGGTCTTAGAAAAAATTCATTTAATTTTTGGTAACTGGGGATGGTCAATTATCATGCTCACGATTTTGATTAAAATAGTATTTTTTAAATTATCAGAAGCTAGTTATAAATCCATGGCTAAAATGAAAAAATTAACCCCAAGGATGACTGCTTTGAAAGAAAGATATGGAGATGATAAAAAACAATTCAGTGAAGCATTGATGAAAATTTACAAGGAAGAAAAAGTAAACCCCTTGGGTGGTTGTTTGCCGATACTTATTCAGATACCTGTTTTTATTGCCCTATATTGGGTAATTATTGAAAGCGTTGAGATGAGGCATGCGCCCTTTATTGGATGGATAGAAGATTTATCAAGCGCGGACCCGCTATATATTTTACCGGTCCTTATGGGGATATCAATGTATGCTCAACAAAAACTGAATCCTGCTCCTACAGACCCAATGCAGGCAAAAATATTTCTTACCCTGCCCTTTGTTTTTACCTTCTTATTTGCAACTTTCCCGTCAGGGCTTGTTCTTTATTGGGTAACAAACAATATTCTTTCAATAGCACAACAGTATGTTATTAATAAAAGAATAATCACTTAAATTCTATGACCGCCAAAGAAACAATAGCGGCAATTTCAACAGCTCACGGGAAGTCAGCTATAGGCGTGATAAGAGTGTCAGGGAAAAATGTACTTAAAATAACTAAAGATTTTATAGGCAGTGAGCTCAAGCCAAGATTTGCAACTAATGTTAAAATACGAGACAAGAGTAATACGTTAATTGATGATGTAATTGTAATTTATTATAAAGGCCCCTCTTCTTATACGGGTGAAGACATGCTAGAAATACAGTCGCATGGCAATCCGATTACAATGGATTTTATTTTGGAACAGATCTGTGATGTTTATGCGAGGCTTTCTAAACCAGGAGAATTTACTGAAAGAGCATTTTTAAATAATAAAATTGATTTAGTTCAGGCAGAGGCAATAGCAGATTTAATAAATGCTTCTCATATCAGTGCATCTAAAGCGGCAATGATAACGCTCCAGGGTAATTTTTCAAAAAATATAAAACTACTAATTGAGGAAGTGCTTACGCTTAGAGCAAACATCGAAGCCTGTATTAATTTTCCAGAAGATGATTCTCCAGAGAACAGCAACAAAAATAATTTTAACGCAATAAACTCTTTAATAGCTAAATTGAGCAAACTTATAAAATCTGTAGATAATGGAATAGTAGTTAACAAAACACCTATCATAACAATCATTGGAAAGCCTAATGTTGGAAAATCATCTTTGGCAAATCTTCTTCTGGGAGAGCAAGGGTCAATAGTTTCGTCAACACCCGGAACTACAAGAGATGCCCTTCATCATGAAGTGGCTCTTGCTAAAAATAATATAACTATTATTGATACGGCCGGGCTTAGAAAAACTTCTGACAGCATAGAGCTACAAGGCATAGAGATTACAAAAAAATCTATAAATACAGCAAGCCTAGTTTTATATGTTGTTGATGATGCACTTGGCTTTGATACAGAGGATAGAGCTTTAATTACTGAAAATAAAATTAATAATTACTGGGTCGTTAATAATAAAATTGACCTTACTGGAGCTGATCCAACAATGATAAAAATAAGTAATGTTAGTCATTTCAATATATCTACAACTCAAAATCTTGGCATTGATAATCTAAAAAAGAAGCTGTCTGAAAATAGTGTCCCGGATGATGAAACGACAGGTACAGCAAGGTTGCGACATCGCGAACATCTAAAATCTTGCTTAGAAAACCTTTACATGGCACTTGATTGCAACAATAATCTACAATTAGAGTTAGTAGCAGAGGAATTACGCTTAGCTCATGTTAGCTTAGTTGCTATAATGGGCGGGGATGTCAACGAAGATTTGTTAGATAAAATATTTTCAGATTTTTGTATTGGTAAATAGTTATGAAAAAATTTGATGTGATAGTGATAGGCGGAGGACATGCAGGCTGTGAAGCTGCACATGCAGCCGCAAGAGCAAATGTTAGCGTGGCTCTGGTTACCATGAAACATGAGAGCATTGGACAAATGAGTTGTAATCCTGCTGTTGGGGGGATAGGTAAATCACATTTAGCAAAAGAAGTTGATGCTTTAGATGGCTTAATTTGTAAAATTGCAGATTATTCTGCGTTGCAGAGGCGCAAGCTTAATGCCAGCAAAGGCCCAGCCGTCCAAGCAACAAGAATTCAAACATGCAGAGACACCTATAAATTAAAAATGCAGCAAGCAATTGATGCTCAAAAAAATCTTAGTGTTATGGAGGGAATGGTTTCTAATATTATTTTGGATAATGAGGTTCTTCGCGGCGTAGTAATGTCTGATGGCAGTAAAGTTTTTGCAAAAACTGTTGTTTTGACAACAGGTACATTTCTTGGGGGTAAGATTCATATTGGAGATAAATCTTTTTCTGCGGGGAGATTGGGCGACAATGCATCAAATGCGTTAGAAAACTTTTTTAAAAAACATGGGTTTTCTCTTGGTCGTCTTAAAACTGGCACACCACCAAGAATTTTAAAAAGCTCAATAGACTATTCTTTGCTAGAAGAGCAAGGAAGCGATAAAAATAAACCATGCTTGTCATATATGCATGACCATTATGGGCAGACACCAAATATTATCTCTGAAATACCGTGTCATATAACTTATACAAATAATGAGACACATAAAATTATTAAGGACAATCAAGCTTTATCGCCACTATATAACGGAGTTATAGATTCTGTTGGGCCAAGATACTGTCCTTCTATTGAAGACAAGGTGGAAAGGTTTTACGACAAGGACGCTCATCAGGTTTTTCTTGAGCCAGAAACTCTTTCGGATAAAGAGATATACCCTAATGGGCTTTCAACATGCTTGCCCGAAGATGTTCAATTAAGTTTTTTAAGAACAATTAAAGGGCTGGAAAATTGTGAAATCACTCAACCAGGATACGCAATAGAGTATAGTTACTTTGACCCACGTGGACTTACAAAATATTTAGAAACTAAGAAAATTAAAAATTTATTTTTTGCTGGTCAGATCAATGGAACCACTGGATATGAAGAAGCTGCCGCCCAAGGAATAATTGCAGGAATCAATGCTTCTTGTTCTGTAAGAAATATTGGGATGTGGTGTCCCAATAGAGATCAAGCGTATACAGGAGTTATGATTGATGACTTAGTAACCTTGGGGGTGACGGAGCCTTATAGGATGTTTACTAGTAGAGCAGAACATAGATTGAGACTACGTGAAGATAATGCCGACGAAAGATTAACAGCTATTGGCCACAAACTTGGAGTTGTCTCTAGCGAGAGATTATTGTTTTTGAAAAATAAAATCAAAAAGATTAAGGCTGAAAGCAAAAGGCTTGAGGAAATAAAGATATTGCCATCAAGCAAGGTTTCTTCAATTTTAGAAAAAAAGTTTAACCTTAAGTTAAAAAATGTCCAAACAATGAAGAGTTTGCTTAAAATGTCTGATATTGAGTACAAAGATATTCAGGAGCTAGAGTCTTTTGGCAAAACTATAAATTCAGATGTTGGTCACCTAGTTGCAATACAAGAAAGATATGAGGGGTATCTGAAGAGACAGGACCAAGAAGTATTAAACAGTTTAAAAACACAAAATATAAAAATTCCTGAGCAAATCATTTATAATGAAATCAAAGGTTTGTCTAATGAGGCAAAAGAAAAATTATCAGAAGTTATGCCTCATACATTGGGTCAGGCTTCTAGAATTTCTGGAGTAACCCCTGCGATTATTTCTTTATTGAGAATATATATTAAAAAACACTCTTCATAAAAACCTGTTATTATCCTGTTACTTGCCAACCTGAAAATAATATTATGATTAAACAAGACCTTGAACTAAATAAGATTTTAATGGCATTATCATTAAATATTGATGACTCTGTCATTGAAAGGATAGAAGAATATCTTGGGATTCTTTTTAAGTGGCATGAGCAAAACAATATAATTTCTACCCGCGACCGTACATATTTTTTACAAAGAGATTTTTTTGACTCACTTTCTATGCTAAGTCATCTGCCAAAGGGGGCGCTGCTAGATATTGGCACAGGAGCAGGAATACCAGGTATATTGCTATCATTTTTTAGGCCAGATGAGCATATTACTTTATTAGATAGAAGAGATAACCCTATAAGGTTTTTAGAACATGTTAAGCTAATACTTAAGCTAGAGAATATAGAGATAGTAAAAACAGATATTAATAAAATGATAATGACAAACAGCCCTGCGGCAGTAATTTTCAAAAATTTCAGTAATAAGGTGGTATCTAAGTTATCATTTGAAGCAAAGCTGGCATATATTGTTAATATGGTTAGAAATAATTTGGGATCTACCTCAAAAATATTTTTACTTACAGGCTCAAATGCACTTGCTCTACAAGACAACATGAGCAAACACTGTGATAGCCTAAATGGAAAGATAGTTATTACAAAAATTGAAACACCTTACTTTGATACAAATAGATATATTTTAGAGATTACATAATGACGGAAGTCCTGGCAGTCGTAAATCAAAAAGGTGGTGTAGGCAAAACAACTTCGTGTATAAATATATGCGCAAGTCTTGCAAAAACCAAAAGAAAAACTTTGCTTGTAGATCTCGACCCACAATCAAATGCAACAAGAGGATGTGGTGTTGACCCGCATTCTTTAAATCATTCTATTAATGATGCTCTTTTGGGAAGAAACGAGACAGAGCAATGTTTGATGACCCTTAATGATTTGGGATTTACAATTTTACCTGCCACTCCTGAACTTACAGAAGCAGAGGTTATGCTTTTATCTTCTGAGTCAAAAGAGTTTACGTTAAAGAATATTTTGGCAGAATATGAGTCCAAGTTTGATTATATAATTATTGATTGCCCCCCGTCCTTAAACATCTTAACAGTAAATGCTTTAACAGCCGCGACAGGAGTTCTTATCCCTGTTCAGTGTGAATTTTTTGCCCTGCAGGGTTTAAGTGAACTTATGACAACTATTGATACAATTAAGTCCAGCAGCAATGAAAATCTTATGATAAAGGGAATTATAAGAACAATGTTTGACCCAAGAAATAATCTTGCTACTGATGTAAGCGCTCAACTTATGAAATTTTTTACTGACAAGCTTTATAGAACCATGATACCTAGAAATATTACGCTTGCCGAGGCACCGAGTCATGGACTCCCTGTCATTAAGTATGATAAAAACTCAAAAGGAGCGCTGTCATATTTATCTTTAGTAGGTGAAATATTAAAACAAGAAAAACTGTAATCTATACATCTACTCAATACCGAGTTATATTTAGCTTATGACAAAAAGAAAAGCCTTAGGCTCAGGTCTTGAAGCATTACTTAGTGCTAAACCTGTAAATAAAAATACACAAATACCTCAAGCTGATAATGAGAATTCAAACCAGAGGGTTTTGTCTATTCCAGTAGATAAGATTACAAGAAATAAAGATCAGCCAAGACAGGTATTCTTTAATGAATCTCTCGAATCAATGGCTTCCTCTATCAAGGAAAATGGCCAATTAGCACCAATTATAGTCCGCAAAGGAAAAGATGGTTATGAGCTAATAGCTGGCGAAAGAAGATGGAGAGCGATGCAGTCAATTAGAGAAGATATGATCGACGCAATAGTTATGGATGTTACTGACAAGGAATCAGCCTTGATTGCTATCGTTGAAAATGTACAAAGAGAGCAACTGAATGCTATTGAAGAGGCTGAAGCTCTTCATAAACTAAATACAGAATATGATATGACCCATGATGATATTGCAAAACATACTGGTAAATCTAGATCACATATCACTAATATTTTGAGATTAAATGCCCTTGCCCAATATGTAAAATTAAAACTAGCTGATGGCTCGATTGAAATGGGCCACGCAAGAGCAGTTCTTGCTCTTGACGCAACCCTGCAAGAATCAATAATCAAACAAGCTATCTCAAGAAAATTATCTGTCCGTGCCATTGAAAGCTTGGTCCGCAATTTTAAGGCGAAACCTGCTAAATTAACAAAGGATATTGATCATGACACTGTTTCTTTGGAAAAAGAGCTTTCTGAGTATTTAGCTGCGGATATTAAAATAAACCATAATGCAGCAGGCTCAGGGAAGATAGAAATAAAATACAAGAGCCTGAATGAGTTACAGGGAATTGTAGCTAAATTTAAAAAACAATAATTCTTATATTTTTCTGTATATAAATTGAACTAAACATAATACTCCTCTATAATACTCATGACCATTAAGGAAGTGGTTTTTTGCTTCATGGTGAACATCAAAAGTGTTAAGGGTAATAATATATCAAGGCTCGATTTCTATAATTGTAGCGCTTGTTTTTTTGAGCTTAGGCTCAGTTAACATACTATCGTCATTATATGGTGGTTTTATGTCAATAGTAAATTCATTACTCCTTGCACGTAGTGTGAACACAGCTGGTAAAGCAGCTTCAGAGCAAGAACAGGCAAGAAGCGCCTTGGTGTTATTGAAAAGCGTTGTTTTTAGGTTATTTTTAGTTTTAATTGGTTTCTATTTGGGAATTGTACATTTAAAGCTTGTCGCCATAGAGATAATAATAGCATTTTCTTTAGCTCAATTAGGTTATGTCTTCTATAAGTCCAAGAATATTTATTAATTGAAAGACGAGAATAGGTTTTATGAGTCAAGGCGAAGGTCCAGCAACAGATAATCCAGTAGCGTATATATCGCATCATTTGCAGCCACTTCAATATGGTGATGGATTTTGGCAAATCAATGTAGACACAATGTTTTTTAGCACATTAATTATGTTAGGAGTAATGTGGGCAGCATATAAAGTTGGAAAAAATGTTTCTGTTGGAGCGCCAACAGGGGCGCAAAATATTTTAGAGACTCTCATAGATTTCGTGAATGGACTTGTAAAAGAGGCTTTCCCAAAACCCAATAAAATAGTTGGACCTCTTGGGCTTACAATATTTGTATGGGTATTTTTAATGAATGCAATGGATTTAATTCCTGTAGATTTATTACCTAAAGCTGCAGAGATGATGGGTATTGTGGGCCAAGATGGAAAGTATGCCTTAAAAGTTGTACCAACAACTGACCCTCATACAACCTTTGCTATGGCATTAACAGTTTTTGCAATTTGTGTTTATTACAATGTGAAGAATAAAGGTCTTGGGGGATATTTTAAATCATTCCTCGTACATCCTTTTGGAATTGCTCTAGCACCAATAAATTTTGTACTAACTATGGTAGAAGAAATAGCTAAACCATTAAGTTTAGCCTTAAGGCTCTTTGGGAATATGTTTACTGGGGAGTTAGTATTTCTATTAATAGCAATATTACCTTGGTACATAATTCCAATACCAGGTAGTATGTGGGCAATATTTCACATACTTGTAATAACACTACAGGCTTTTATATTTATGGTACTTACTATCATGTATATAAGCTTGGCATCAGAAGAATCACATTAAACACGAGGATAAAAAATGGAAAACACACTAACACCACAAATGATTACCGAGATCTATGCATCTACAAGTTTAGGGGTTGCTATTATGTTAGCAGCGGCAGGACTTGGTTCAGCATTAGGCTGGGGTTTAATATGCATGAAATACATTGAAGGTATTGCTAGACAACCAGAAATGTTGCCTGCATTAAGAATACAAATGTTTATCACTGCAGGTTTAATGGAGTCATTCCCATTTATTGTTTTAGCATTCGCAATGTTTTTTGTTTTTGCTAATCCATTTATTGGCGCAGCAAAAGCAGCACTTGGCGCGTAATTAACTTAATTGATAGGTTTTTGATATGAATATAACAGCAACATTATTTGGACAGATGATAACGTTTGTTATTTTTGTCTGGTTTATTAAAGCGTACTTATGGGAACCGCTTACGTCTGCGATGGACGAAAGAACCAATAAAATTGCAGATGGTTTGGCTTCTGCTGAGCTTGGCGAAAAGAGAATAGACGAAGCTAATGTAGAGTATAGTCGTATAGTTGATGAGGCTAAAAGCAAGGCATCAGATGTTATAACTATGGCTAACCAACAATCATCAAATATTATCGGTGAAGCAAAAACAATCTCAAAGAAAGAAGCAGATAAAATTATTGCTTTATCAAATCAACAAATTGGGCAAGATTTAAATATTGCCAAAGATGCACTAAGAAAAGATATCTCTCGGATTGCAATTTCTTGTGCAGAAAAAATAATTAAAGCAGAAATTAATGAAGAAAAACATAAGGCTATATTTGATGAAGCTTTAAAGGAGCTTAAGTAAATTGTCTGAAAATTATATATATTCTAGACCTTATGGCGAAGCTGCATTTAAGCTTGCGGCGGAAGACAAAAGTATTGAAAACTGGTCTATTCAGTTAGCCGAGTTGTCAACCATAGTTTCAGATCCTCAGACGATAGCTTTATTGTCAGACCCTAAAATTGACAATGCAGCAGCATTAAAATTCCTATCAAGCTTTTTAGATGATGTCAGCAATAAGAGTTTTCTTAGCTTTTTGTCATTGCTTATTGAAACTAAGAGAATAGTTTATATGCAAGAAATTGCAGAGATTTTTGAATCATTAAAATTTAAACATAACAATATTCGTGTTGTTGAAGTTGAATCTGCACATGAAGTGTCGGCAGATCAATTAGATTCTTTAACATCTTTATTAAAAGACAAGTATCAGTCTGAAGTAAAAGTAAAAGTTTCTGTTAATAAAGCATTAATGGCAGGATTAAAAATAAAATCTAATAATGAAGTAATTGATTTAACTATTAAAAGTAGACTAGACCAAATGGAACAACAATTAATAATCTAAGTATAAGGTATAAATATGACTATCAATCCAACTGAAATAAGTAACATCATAAAAGCTAAGATTAAAGATTATGATCTCAAGACAACGGCACATAATGAAGGGACGGTTGTATCCGTTACTGATGGTATCGCTAGAATATATGGAATAACCGAGGCTCTTCAAGGTGAAATGTTAGAGTTTCCAAACAAGATATATGGAATGGCTCTTAACCTTGAACGTGATTCTGTAGGAGCAGTTATACTTGGTGATTATAAAAATATCTCTGAAGGAGACATTGTAAAGTGTACTGGAAGAATTTTAGAGGTTCCGGTAGGACCAGAATTGTTGGGAAGAGTTGTGAATTCACTTGGGGAACCAATTGATAACAATGGTCCAATTAACGCTAAAAATACATCACCCATAGAAAAGATTGCCCCAGGTGTAATTGAGCGTAAATCTGTCGATCAACCAGTACAAACTGGCATTAAAGCTATTGACTCCATGGTTCCAATTGGACGTGGTCAACGAGAATTAATTATTGGCGATAGACAAACAGGTAAAACAGCTGTAGCGATTGACGCGATAATTAACCAAAGAGATACAGGCGTAAAATGTATTTATGTAGCAATTGGTCAAAAAGCATCTTCTGTAGCACAGGTTGTTAGAAAACTAGAGGAACATGATTCCTTAAAACATACAATAATTGTAGCTGCAACAGCTGCAGATTCAGCGGCAATGCAATATATTGCACCTTATTCAGGTTGTGCAATGGGTGAATATTTTAGAGACATTGGCGAAGATGCGCTTATTATATATGATGATTTAACAAAACAAGCTTGGGCATATAGACAAGTATCACTTCTTCTAAAAAGACCTCCAGGCAGGGAAGCTTATCCTGGTGATGTATTTTATTTACACTCAAGATTATTGGAAAGATCTGCAAGAATTAATGAAGATGCAGTTTCAGAATTAACTAACGGAAAAGTCAAAGGAAAAACAGGGTCTCTTACTGCAATGCCAATTATTGAAACGCAAGCAGGTGATGTGTCAGCATTTGTGCCAACTAATGTTATATCTATCACAGATGGGCAAATTTTCTTAGAATCTGATTTATTTAATGCTGGTATTCGACCTGCAATTAATGCTGGATTATCTGTCTCAAGAGTAGGTGGAGCAGCGCAGACAAAGATAGTTAAAAAATTGGGTGGCGGAGTAAGATTAGCTTTGGCACAATATCGTGAATTGGCTGCATTTTCTCAATTTGCATCAGATCTAGATGAAGCTACAAAAAAACAATTAGACAGAGGTCAAAGAGTCACAGAACTTATGAAACAAAATCAATACTCGCCATTGAGTGTTGCAGAAATGTCGCTATCACTTTTTTCAGCCAACGAAGGTTATTTTGATGATGTAGAGATTAATAAAATAATGTCTTTCGAAAAAGCTTTACATGAGTTTGTTAGAAGCAACCATAAAGATTTAATAGATCTTATTAACTCATCACTAGACTATAATGATGATATGGCAGCTAAAATGAAAATAGCGTTAGATGATTTTAAAACTAATGGTGTTTGGTAATGGCGGGTAGTCAAGAAATAAGAACTCAAATAAAGAGTATCCAAAATACTCAGAAGATTACTAAGGCAATGGAAATGGTCGCTGCAAGTAAAATGAGAAAGGCTGTTGGTCAAATGGAAAAAGCGCGTCCCTATGCAAATAAAATATCTTATGTGATGTCTCATCTTGCTAATGCGCATGCCGAATATAATTCTGTATATTTTGAAGTCAGAGAAGTTAAAAAAAGAGCTTATATAGTAGTTTCTTCGGACAGGGGACTTTGCGGAGGATTAAATAATAATTTATTTAAAAAAGTAATTGAGTCTACCCTAGAAAATAAAAAAAATGAAATTGATACAAGCTATAGCGTTTTTGGCAACAAGGCAGCAGGATTTTTTCAAAGAATTGGTGGCGAAGTAATATCTCAGTCAACTCAAGTGGGCGATCAACCTAAAATAGAAGATTTGTTAGGCACAATAAAATCAACAATCGATAAATTTATATCTAAGGATGTTGACGAGGTATATGTTGCTTACAATAAATTTTTTAATACCGTTAGTCAAATACCGACAATTGATAAAATATTACCTATTTCATCAAATGATCAAGAAATAGATAAGGAGTATTCTCATTATTGGGATTATTTATATGAGCCTGATGCGAAAGAAGTTTTAGAATCTTTATTTGTTAGATTTATTGAGTCATTAACTTATAGAGCTGTGGTAGAAAATATTGCTTCAGAACAAGCATCGCGCATGGTAGCCATGAAATCATCATCAGATAACGCGTCTGATCTGATTGATGAATTACAAATAATTTATAACAAAAATAGACAGGCAGCAATTACACAAGAAATATCTGAAATTATTTCAGGTGCATCTGCATTATAATTAATTAAGAAATGGAGCATATTAAATGGAAATAGGTAAAGTAGTA
>JAQWOB010000038.1 GCA_029246085.1 Gammaproteobacteria bacterium | reverse complement strand
GGATTCAAAACCAGAACAATTTCTTACAAGTGAAAAGAAAAACGTCATAGTAGATTCTTTTGTTAAGTGGAGAATTACAGGGCCTGAAAATTTTTATAGGTCTTCAAAAGGTGATGAACGTATAGGAATAAATAGATTATCGCAAATTATAAATGATCTAACTAAAAGTGAATTTAGTAAACGTACGATTAATGAGGTGGTATCTGGTGATAGAGCTGCATTGATGCAGATTGTTGCCACTGAGGCAAACAAAGCCTCTGAGGCTCTAGGCATAACTGTCGTTGATGTGAGAGTTAAAAAAGTTGATCTGCCTGACGAAGTCAGTAATTCTGTATATGCCCGTATGGTCAAGGAAAGAGCAACTGTTGCCAAAACTTTTAGATCAGAGGGAAAAGAAGAAGCTCGGGGAATTACAGCGCTAGCAGAACGTGAATCAGCAACTATAATTGCAGAAGCGTATAAAACATCTCAGGATATTAAAGGTCAAGGCGATGCAATTTCAACTGAAGTATTTGCCAGAGCTTACAATATGGATCCTGAATTCTATTCCTTTTATAGAAGCCTTGCTGCGTATAAGGAAACTTTTAGTGCCAAGCAGGATATATTGGTTATACAACCTGACTCTGACTTTTTTAAATACTTTAATAATTCTAAAGGTATAAAATAATAAATCTTTGGTATTTATTAATCCTGGCTCTCTCTTTAACCATAATCATAGAGGGAATGATTTTATTTCTTGCCCCAGGAATATTTAGAAAAATCATTCTTTATTTTAATAATCTCGACAATAACTCTTTGAGAATACTTGGTCTTATCTGTATGATATTGGGGTTGAGTATATTTTTATTAACAATTTAGCGGGTAATATGAAAACAAAAAATTTCCAGATTCCAGATGGCATCGAATATTATATGCCAAGTGACGCGGTCAAGCTAGAGAGCCTTAAAAGTAAAATTCTAAAAATTTATTCAAAATATAAGTACTTATATGTCATTCCCCCAATCTTTGATAATCTAGAAAATTTACTAAACCTTAAGTCAACTGACCTAGATACGGAGACAGCTTTTGTTCTAGATAAGCAAACGGGTAGTGAAATTGGTATTAGAACAGATATAACGCCGCAAATTTCTAAAATAGATTATCAAATGACAAAGGGCATAGGTAATTCTAGATTTTCTTATATGGGCGATGTTCTTAGATTATCGCCTGGTCCATTTGATAGAATTAATCCTTATCAAACTGGCGCTGAATACTTTGGGAAATTAAGCAACTCTACTGAGATAGAGATTATTAAATTAATGATTGATTTGGTGTCACTCTCAAATGAAAAAAAGATTGTCGTTGAGCTGGGAGATCTGTCTTTTATTAACAATCTTTTACTGGACTTAAGTCTTATAGATTTTAAACGGTTAGCTCTTATTGATTTAATTAATCTCAAGTCAAAGTTTGAAATAAAAGAATTTTTTAAAATAAATAAACTTAGCAATAAGAAGTTAAGCTTACTGACAGAGTTACTTGATCTTTCTGGTGACATAAAAGTATTAAAGGAATTAAAATCTTTAATGAAAAACTATAAAAGTAAAGCATCTTTAGAATTAACTAATTTAACATCAATAGCTAATGCTATAAATAAATTCAGAGGTATTTCAGAAGTGCAGATTGATTTATGTGAACTGCATGGTTTTAACTATCAATCAGGATTAATCTATACAGCTTATGTTCCAAACCTCAGAAAAGAAATAGCGCGTGGTGGAAGGTATACCGCATATAATGATCATTCAGATAAGCCAAGGTATGCTACTGGCTTTAGTCTTGACATAAAAGATATTCTAAATCTTTCAATTGGACGGAGGGATACCTATGTCTAATGTATTATTAGTTGGTACTCATTGGGGGGATGAAGGTAAAGGCAAGATAGTTGATGTCTTATCAGAAAATGCTTCTGGTTGCGTCAGATTCCAGGGTGGCCATAATGCCGGTCATACACTAGTAATTAATGGAGTTAAGACAATACTTCATTTGATTCCATCTGGAATCCTTCGTGACAATGTCACTTCTATTATAGGTAATGGTGTTGTTATTTCGCTTGAAGCACTAGAAACTGAATTAAATGATTTAGCATCTAAAAATATTTCCATTAAAAACAAATTATTTATAAGTGAAGCATGCCATGTAATATTACCAACTCATGTGGCTCTGGATATTGCTCATGAAAAATCATTAGGGAAATCATCGATTGGTACCACAGGCAGAGGTATTGGCCCAACCTATGAGGATAAAGTAGCTAGGAGAGGTATAAGGTTAATTGATTTTTATAATATCGATAATCTTCGGAAAAAACTAATAAAATCAATGGATTATCATAATTTTTTATTAACGAAATATTATAAAGAAAGCCCAATTTCTCTAGAATCTGTATTAGAGTCTTTAACTCCAATTTTTGAAAATATAAAAGATCATGTATGCGATGTAATTCCTCTTATTCTGGATTTGAATAAAAAATCTAATATTATTTTTGAGGGAGCGCAAGGAACAATGCTAGATATTGATCATGGTACTTATCCATATGTGACTTCTTCAAATACAACACTCTCAGGTCTAATATCAGGCACAGGAATTGGCGTAGATAAAGTAAACTATTCCTTGGGGATTACTAAAGCATATACAACTAGAGTAGGGCATGGACCTTTCCCTTCTGAATTACATGATCAGCTAGGACTTGATATTGCTAAGTGGGGTGGTGAAGTTGGAGCCACAACAGGCAGAGCCAGAAGATGTGGCTGGTTAGATATGAAAATACTAAATAAATCTATTGAGCTAAATCGGATTAATGGAATAGCTTTAACAAAATTGGATGTCTTAGATAACTTAGATCTTATCAAGATATGTATTGGCTATGGAGATATTGATTATGATACTTTTGAGGTTGATGGTCTAGAGTACATAGAGCTAAAAGGATGGAAGTCTTCAACAGTAGGAATTACAAATTATAAAGATTTGCCTGAAAATGCTAAATTATATATTAAAGCTATTGAGGAGTTATCAAAAACACCAGTAGTCATGATTTCAACAGGCCCAGCAAGAAATGAAATAATTTGTCTAAAAGATATTTTTGCAACCTAAATGACTGATCGAGAAAATTTAAATTTAATATATGGCATTCATACTTGCAATGCTCAGTTAAAGTTAAATCCCGGCACTATAAAAAAAATATATCTTAAAAAACCACCAGTAAGTAATAATGTCATGAAAATTATTAAAGGTGCTGAAAACTTAAATGTAGAAATAGTAGAGGTTGAAAAAGATTTTTTAACAACTTTATGTTTCTCGTCAAAACATCAGGGAGTTGTTTTTGAATTAGAAAATAAAACATTGTCAAGTTTTGATATTGACCTATACCTACAAACTGAAACAAATCCCTTTATTGTAATATTTGACTCAATTCAAGACCCTAGAAACTTAGGCTCGTGCATTAGATCATCAAATGCAGCTGGTGTTTCATTAATTATAAAAAGAAAATCTAACTCTTGTGAAATATCTCCATTAGTCCATAAGACGGCATCTGGAGGCTTGCAGGGCCTATCATTGTTTGAGACCAATAATCTAGCCATGGTTGTAAAAAAACTTAAAAGTCATAACATTAGGCTCATAGGAACAGCTGATAGTAGTGACATGACTATATATGATGTTAAGTCATGCGATACAGGCGTAGCTGTAATTTTAGGCTCTGAAGGAGAAGGAGTTAGTGGGTCATTGTTAGACTTATGCGACGATGTATGTAAAATACCAATTTATGGCTCGGTAGAGTGCCTAAATGTTGCTGTTGCTACCGGAATTACTTTATATCAGATTAAGAAAATGATTAAAAAAACTAAATGAATATTTGAAATATTATGGATACTAAAGTAGTATTCGCATATTGGATGAAACTATGAAAAATTACGAATTATTATTGATGTTTAGTATAAACCAGGATGAGTCAACTCTAAAGACAGTTGATAAGTACAAAGATGTCATTAGCTCCAAAGGTGGAACTGTAGATAGGTATGAAGACTGGGGAACAATGAAGCTGGCTTATAACATAAATAAAATTAATAAAGCGAGATATATTCTGTTAAATTTTCAGGCTAATAATGAAATTTTAGATGAATTGGCTAATTTAATTAAATTTAATGATAGTATTATGAGACACATGTTTCTTGCCCAAGATGAAAAAATTACTGAACCATCTGTGATGATGGCAACCAGAGAAAGAGCTTAATACAATGAGTGAAGAATATACTAAGAAAAAATCTAATTTAATAGCTGATATAGACTATAAAAATATAGCATTCTTAAAAAAATTTATAACTGAATCTGGTAAGATATCACCTCGCAGAATAGGTGGAACTACGGGTAAAGAGCAAAGAAGAATTAATCAGGCTATCAAGATCGCTAGACACCTAGCACTGTTGCCATTTTGTGATAATCATAAACAATAATGGATATACTTCTTTTAAAAAATATTAAAAGCTTGGGTGAAGTTGGAGCAAAAGTATCGGTTAAATCTGGTTATGCTCGTAATTACTTGATACCTAACAAACATGCAGTGTTGCCTACTAAGGCCAACTTAGCTGTTGTTGAAGAAAAGAAACAAGTGTTACTTAAACAAGAAGAGGAGCTAAAGGCTTCAGCCTTGGTTGAGCAGGAAAAATACAAGGATTACTCGTTAGCTTTTGAAGTTAATGTTCAAGAAGATGCTGATAATTTATTTGGCTCAATTACTCTTCAGAATATTGTAGATCGTTTAGTGGAGGACGGCTATGCTGTCTCAAAGAAGCAGGTTAGTCTCCCATCAGGAGCCATTAAGACTTTTGCTGAAGATTATATAGCAACTGTAAGTCTTCATACTGATATCAATGTTACTGTTCCAATTAAATTAACTCGTAATAATGTTGCGACTCCAGAACCTGTAATTGATGATGACATGACTACAGAAGTAACTGCTGATGCACCAGCATCAGAATAAACTCTGTCAAGCTCTCCGTAGAATACTAAAGGTATATTAAGGTTTGTTGTAATTAAAAGTGCTGACTAATTTCTTGATATTTTGCATTTTATTCCACAATTTTTCCACAGCTTCTTGCCTATAAAATCTGTTATATTTCAGTTAGAATAAATAATGGAAACTAAACTACCGAGTACCCCAAAATCATTAGAGGCTGAGCAAGCTTTTCTTGGATCATTGATTATGGATTCTACTTCATGGGATCAGATATCGCATATGGTTGGAACAAAAGATTTTTTTGATGGTAATAATAAGCTTATATTTAACGAAATATATGATTTAGCATCTGCTGGTCAGGTTATAGACGTTGTTGTCCTCGAAGATTGCTTAAGAAGTAAAGGAGTCCTTGATAGAGTAGGTGGTATGCAGTATATCAGCCAATTGGCGCATAAGGTTCCGACTTCCGCACATATCAAAGCATATGCTGAAATTATAAAAGAAAAATCTATTATGCGAGAACTTATCAGCATAAGCACAAGAACAATTACAACAGTCCATCAGAGTGAACAAGGTGATATTAAAGATGTTTTAGACAAGGCGGAATCTGAAATATTTGCGATTACAACTGATTCAAATGTTAACGATGGACTACATAAAATTGGGCCTGTAGTAAATGCATATATAGATACTGTCTACAGCAAGAAGAACAATAATGAGCTGGATTATCTTCTAACTGGATATAATGAATTTGATAAATTAACCGCGGGTTTGCAAAAGTCTGATCTAATTATTATTGCAGGAAGACCATCGATGGGAAAGACAGCTTTTGCTATGAATGTTGCTCAAGATATTGTTTTTAAACAAAAAAAGAAAGTTGGATTTTTTAGTCTTGAGATGTCCTCTCAATCTATAGCTTTAAGAATGTTATCTTCATTGAGTTCAGTTTCAATGCAAAAGATAAGAACAGGTGATTACGAGTCATCTCCGCAAGACACGAAGGCCGTTACTTCTGCAATAGAAATGATGAATGACTGTGATTTCTATATTGATGATACAGCAGCAATATCCCCCATGGATTTACGGTCAAAGGCTAGAAGAATGAAAAGAGAGTCTGGTATTGATTTAATAGTAGTAGATTACTTGCAGCTAATGTCGATACCCCGTTTTGCCGAAAATAGAGTTAATGAGGTAGGCGAGGTAACAAGAGCATTAAAAGCAATTGCAAAGGAACTAGATATTCCAGTTATAGCTTTATCTCAGTTAAACCGAGGAGTAGAAACACGAAATGATAAACGTCCGTTCTTATCTGATTTAAGAGAATCTGGTTCGATTGAGCAAGATGCTGACTTAATTATCTTCCTTTATAGAGATGAAGTTTATGATCCTAATACTGATCAGAAAAATATTGCCGAGATACGTGTAGAAAAACATAGAAATGGTCAAACTGGTTTTGTAAAACTCACTTGGGTTCCTCATTGCACAAGATTTGAGGATTATCACCCTCAAGTTTATGATGGAGTTGGAGAGTTTTAGATTTATTCTTCTAACAAGCTGAGTTTATCTGCTTTATTTTCCCATTCCTTGGCATCTTCAGGTGCGGCTTTAATTTCTGTTAAAATAGGCCATTTTTTAGATAGACGCTCATTTATTTCTAAGAAGTGGCGATTATCATCCGTAACATCTTCATCGGAAATAATTGCATTAATAGGGCACTCAGGTTCGCATAAACTACAATCAATACATTCTTCTGGATTAATCACAAGGAAATTTGGTCCTTCATGAAAACAATCAACAGGGCATACTTCGACGCAGTCGGTATATTTACACTTAATACAATTTTCTGTGATAATATATGTCATTAGATGTGTTATTTTGCACTAAATAAATAATTTTTGCACATAATAAATAATTTTTATACATGAAAAAAATAAAAAAAGTAGTTTTTCCAGTAGCTGGATTAGGAACAAGGTTTTTACCCGCCACAAAGGCAAGCCCCAAAGAGATGTTACCGATTGTTGATAAACCACTGATTCAGTATGCAGCTGAAGAAGCTGTTGCCTCGGGAATTAAAGAATTAATTTTTATCATTGGTAGAACAAAAAATGTCATTATGGATCATTTTGATTCAGCTCCTGAATTAGAAAATGAGCTTCTCGCTAAAAATAAAAAAACTCTTTTGAAGTTAGTGCAAAAAATTGTACCAAAAAATATTGATTGTTTTTTTGTAAGACAAAATAAACCTGCAGGTCTTGGTCATGCGATACACTGTGCCAAAAATATTGTTAACAATGAACCATTTGCAGTAATTTTAGCAGATGACCTTATAAAATCACAAAAACCTTGCTTGAAGCAATTAATTGATATCTATAATGAAAAAGAGACTGCTGTTTTAGCTCTTGAAAAAATTAATAAAAAGGAGTCTGGCAAATATGGAATTATTGAATATAATTCGAAAGATAATAACTTATATAATGTTAAGTCAATAGTTGAAAAGCCATCTCCAAAAAATGCTAAATCTAATTTAGCAGTTGTAGGGAGGTATATTTTCCCGCCCGAAATTTTTTCTAAAATAGAAAAATCAAAAGCTGGATTTGGTAAAGAGATACAGATTACTGATGCAATTGCTAGTTTAATGAATAACCAGGCTGTTCATGGATATATTTTTGAAGGTAAAAGGTTTGATTGTGGAAGTAAACTTGGTTATCTTCAAGCTACAATTGAGTATGCTTTAGAGCATAAAGAGCTTTCTAAGGAATTTAGGAATTATTTAAAAAAATTAAAAATATAGAGAATATTATTGATGAATAAGTATTTATCAATTATGATAACTCAACTTATTCCTTGGTAGCTCAGTTGGTAGAGCGAGTGACTGTTAATCACCAGGTCGGCGGTTCGAGTCCGTCCCGAGGAGTATTTTATTATTAGATATTCCTGCTACTATATCAATATGTCAGATAAAATCTCTCTTATAATAGGATTTTTATTACTAGTCTTGGTGTTACTATTAGTGACATATACTGGAATGTATTTAATAGCCGCTCTAATCTAAAACTTCTTTAAAGAGATTCAGAGATCCGTTTCATGGCCTCTTCTAATGAACTTATATCGATGGCGATTGATATCCTAATATGTCCTTCAGTCCCGAACGCGCTGCCTGGAACTGTAGCAACTTTTGCTACATTAAGTAGGTAAAGTGCCAGATCACTATCATTACCAATAGTTTTACTATTTTCTATATATTTAATAAAAGACGGGAAGACATAAAAGGTTCCATCAGTTTCTTTGCAAGTGACTCCTGGTATTTTATTAAGCTGACCTACAACATAATCATGTCTTTTTTTGTACTCTGCAGTCATGGCCGGTAATTCTTTGCATTCTGAGGATAGTGCGGCATAGGCAGCAGCCTGAGATATAGAGCTAGCACAAGATGTAGACTGAGACTGAAGGGTTTTCATCTTCTTGATTACTTCTTTATTTCCAGCAGCATAGCCTATACGCCATCCAGTCATGGAATATGCTTTTGATACTCCATTGAGAACAATAATTCTTTCGTTTAGGTTTGGGCATACATTAGCCATATTTTGGAATTTTTCTTTATGCCAATGAATATGCTCATAGATATCATCAGAAGAGATAAATACTTGCTTGTATTTTTCCAAAACCTTGCCTAGTTTTGCCAATAGTTTTGAATCAAAATATTTCCCACTCGGGTTATTTGGGCTGTTTAACATAAAGAGCTTGGTTTTGTCGTTAATTAAGCTCTCTAGCTGACTTGGGTCAATATCAAAATTTTTATCATACTTCGTTTCCAGAAGTACTGGTTTTCCACCTGAATAAACTACCATATCAGCATATGACACCCAATATGGTTGAGGTATTATGACTTCATCACCTTCATCCACCAAAACCTGCAATAAGTTAAAAATAGATTGCTTGCAGCCAGCAGATACAATTATTTGATCTATTGAATATTCTAGATTATTTTCATTTTTGAACTTATTTATTATAGCTTTCTTCAAAAGAACAGTGCCATCTACAGGTGTGTATTTAGTTAAACCTTTGTCTATAGCTATTTTCCCAGCATTTTTAATATATTGGGGGGTATCAAAATCGGGTTCTCCGACCGTTAAGACAATAACATCCTCACCATTTTGACGCATTTCATTCGCTTTGGATGTCAGTGCCATTGTTGAAGATGGTTTAATTAATTTTATTTTATTTGAGAACGTCAACGTATTTCCTTTGGATAAGTCATAGTAGCTTAAATCAGTCTTTTAAGTCAACTTCGTGTTAAAATATTTCTTGATGAAGAAGTTTAATCTTAAATCGCACTACAGTCCAGCTGGCGACCAACCTA
>JAQWOB010000018.1 GCA_029246085.1 Gammaproteobacteria bacterium | reverse complement strand
TTAGTTATTTCATCTTTCTTTTTAGAATCAGCTAAATATAAAATAACTGCAAACAATATGGTCATTAAAGCAATCGAGCTAATAGAACGCATATTGATAGAGACCATATCAATAAATAGTAAACCTATAATAGGTAATGGGATTGACCCAATTACTATTAATTTAAGGTAGTCTAGCCCTTCATTAGTTAACGATAATATTTTTTTAATCTCATTTCTATAATAGATTAAGATAGCAATCAAAGACCCTGAATGAAGCGCAATATCAAACCCTATTCCTTGATCTTTTAGCCCTAATAGATAGGAGGTGAGTATTAAATGAGACTGGCTAGATATGGGCAGAAACTCGGTTATGCCTTGAATAGCTGACAGTATTAATATATGTATGAATTCCATATTATAACTTATGTATATGATTAAATTCTTTAGTTGATAATAATGGAATGTCGATATTTTTTTTCATCACTAGAACTTTAAATATTTCACCCATTGTATTTGGCAAGAGAATATTTTTCAATCTATTTAGCTCATCTAACTTTTCATTTTCAGACATTTTTTTACTTTGAAATAAGTTCAAGATTCCAAGATTGATTAAAAAATTAGATTGTATAAGGTAACCCGCAATATCAAGCTTTGTACTTAAGCATATATTATTTAAGTGTGAAAAATTTACAAAAGATGATAAATCTTGTTCACCTATATTCATCATCGGGTCAAAGTTTGGCTGATGATTATGAACACAAACAAGGGTTCCTTCATTCCTATCTTCTAGAAAATATTCTTTGCTATTATAGCCATAGTCTATTAGAAATATTACACCTGAATTCAAAACCTTATCTAAAGACTTTAACCATTTTTTATAATGAAGATTTATTTCACTTATATAATTATTTTTAAAATAAATTTCATGATTATTTTTTGCTAATTCCAATTCTTTTATAAAGTCAGGAGGCGCACTATTCCAAACATGCTTATAACTATCGCCATCTATTCCAATAAACAAGCATTCAATATTATTATCTATTACCTTAAATCTTTCTGTAGGCAAAGCATCAAAGAATTCATTAGCAATTATTAAACCATCCATAGACATATCTTCTAAAGAATTGCTCCATTCGAATAAACAATATAAATCAGGAATAGATTTTTTAATGTTATCTTTTTGTAATTTAATAAGGCTATCTGATATTTCTAGTATTATATATTTACTAGGGAGACATTTTTTAATCTTTAAGTTTTTCAAAAGATCTATGGCAAGACTAGCATCTCCACCCCCCATTTCCATAATATTCAAATCTTTATCTATATTTAATTTAAGGTTTATAAATTCATTAGAAATTGATTCTCCAAATAATGATGAATTTATTGGAGAGGTTATAAAGTCACCATTCTTGCCGAATATCTGCTTTTTGCTCGTATAGTATCCATAATCTTTATGATAAAGAGATATTTCCATAAACTCAGAGAATGGTATTTCGTTCTGACTATTGATTCTATCTGCCAGATATAACTCTATTGGTGATTTCATAACTTATATATTTTTAATTATAGTGTACATTTTTTAATTTACCCTTAATATATATCTATGGCTATAACTAGAACAGTTTTTATTACAGGCGGAGCAAGACGGATTGGTATGGCTGTTGCTAAATATCTTCATGCTTCAGGATATAACATAATCATTACTTATGATAAGTCTCGTCATGAGGCTAATGCTTTATCTAAAACTTTAAATGATATTAGACAAGGTTCATTTGCAGCAATTAATGCAAATTTTTCTTCAAAAAAAACATGTGAGGCTGCATATAAAAAAGCTATTAAAGTATTTGGAAGAATAGATGTTCTGATTAACAATGCCTCTAAATTTTACCCAACTAAAATTAATGATGTAAATGAGAAGTCTTGGTCTGATATTATCGATACTAATTTAAAGATTCCTTTATTACTATCAAAGGAATTTTATCCAGAACTAAAGAAAAGGAAGGGGTCAATCGTAAATATCATAGACATACATGTTAACCCTCCACTCAAAGATCATATTATTTATAATGTTAGTAAGGCTGGTCTATTAGCATTAACGAAATCGTTAGCTAAAGACTTAGCGCCACATATTAGAGTGAACGGTGTTTCTCCGGGTGCTATCATGTGGCCCGAAACAGATATGGGTAATTCTAGTAAAAAGAAAGAAATACTCTCTCGTATTGCTTTAAGACGGACGGGTGAGCCAGATGATATTGCAAAGGCAATATTATTTCTAATACAAAGTGCTAATTATGTTACAGGGCAAAATATTGATATAGATGGTGGTAGAAAACTAAACATGTAGTTGTATTATTTAGGGATGACTGACCAATATAGATATTAGCAGTAATCCACTAAGTGTTAATGTGACTGGTATTCTTAGATAATAAATAATAGAACTACTGATTTTATTATTTAAATAAAGTAAGTAATCAATAAATAGTTGCAGTAATAAAAAAATTATTATTGCTGAAAAAAGAAAATATTTCTCATAATTTAAAACATTTAGAACCATTATAAAAAAAGCTATTAAGCTTGGTATGAACCCATAGATTGTATAAATTATATTATTTTTCTTAAAATCCCAATTAATTGCACCTATAAATGTAAAAATAATCAATGTGTTATATAACATGATGTCATGTATAATCTCTGGACTTAACATCTCTATAAAATATAAATCTATCAATAAGTAAAAATAAGGTAGTAGTCCTAAATAAGAAATTAAGCATTGAATTAAAAAATTCATATTTAGATATCAAAATCAACTTTTTTAACTATTTGCTTCTCAATAATGTGATCTTCCATAATATCAGAATGAGACATATTTAATTCTGGATGAATGAAGTCAGGAGCTATATCTATTAAAGGTGTTAACACAAAGTCATATTCAATTATTTCTTTTCTAGGAATTTTAATCTTTTCATTAGATATGATTAAACTATCATAATACAAAATATCAATATCTAAAGTTCTAGAACTAAACTTAGTTTCCTTAAAGTGTCTACCATGATTATTTTCAATAGCGTTAAGATTGACTTTCAGGTCATATATGTCTGATATCGTATCAAACGAACATACAAAATTATAAAAATTAGGTCCATCAAATCCCATGGAAGACGTCTCATAGATTGGTGAGATTATAATATTTTTATAATTTTTCCTTAACTCGGTCATACATGACTTAATATTTTTTTCTTTATCAATATTGCTTCCAATGCCAATATAGACTTTATGAGGCATTTCTATTTCTCTCAATAATAACTCCAACCTCTTTTGATCCTGTTACAGCTCCAGGCTTGCTAAACCTTCCTTTAACATGAGTGATATCAAAGTTATCAAATATCATTTTGATTGTTTCTTCAGCTAATGTCTCTATTAAAAAAAACTCTCCTTCTTGGACGGTAGCTTTAACCTTCTTAGCCACAGCCTTATAATCTATTGTGTATTCTATGTTTTCAGATTCTGAGGCCTTCTTAATCTCTGTCCCAAGCTCCAGATCAATACATACAACTTGCTTGATCTTCCTTTCCCAATCATAAATACCAATTATAGCTTCTATACATAATTCCTTTATAAACACTATATCCATCATATTTTCCTGTGATATTTTTTATATATATATTGTATATGAATACGTTTCTGATATCATTATTTGAGTTTGGAGAAATAAAGTGTCTAAAATTTGTCAGATTACAAAAAAAGCGGTTATGTCAGGTAATAATGTCTCGCATGCTAAAAATAGAACAAAAAGGACTTTTGAGCCTAATCTTCATATGCACAGACTGTGGTCTGAAGCGCAAAATAAGTGGATTAAACTAAAATTATCGTCTAAAGGTCTCAGAATCATAGATAAGTATGGTCTTGATGCAGCTTTAGAAAAATACGATATTACATAAGATTATGAGAGAGAAAATAAGATTAAATTCGTCAGCAGGAACAGGTCATTTTTATACTACCACTAAGAATAAAAAGACTATGCCTGACAAACTAGAAATCAAAAAATTTGATCCTACAATCAGAAAATATGTGATGTATAAAGAAGGTAAAATTAAGTAATCTACTTAATTACCTTATAACCTTTCAGACTATTAGAAAAATCAACTAAACACTCAATTCCTTCTTTTTGAGCCTCATCTCTCCATGCGTTGATTGTTTCAAGAAAACTTTCATGTTTTAAGTTTCTAGAATGCAAGATATCAAATAGTTTATTCTTTAAGCGATAAGCAGTTTTCAAAGCACTGGATGTCTTAAAAATCTCATCCAAGGTAATAGTTTCTTGGTTAGATATTCTATGCGGTTCTCTAACCAAAGATGATTTAGAGTGTTTCAACAAATTTTTAAAATCATTATTTGCTTCCTTAGACTCTTGTTTCATCAGCGGACTCAGAACATTTTTTGTATAATTCGTAATAACTGTAAGTTTGGACCTCAATAACGCATATCCAATTTCTGAGTCAAGTGTATCACCTGGCGTATTAACTATAGTTTTAGGAGCCAATCTTTTTACATTTACCTGCCCTATAGCTGAAAATATTTTTATATATAACCATCCGATATCAAACTCCCATGGTTTTAAAGAAAATTTAGCAGCTGTTGGGAAAGCATGATGATTATTATGTAATTCTTCTCCGCCTATCAAGATTCCTACCGGAGACATATTTGTTGAATCATCACTAGTATCATAGTTTCTATAGCCCCAATAATGTCCTGCTCCATTTATTCCACCAGCTGCAAATATAGGGGTCCAAGCCATTTGGATAGCCCAAATTATAATTCCAACAACTCCAAATAATAAAATATTACCTATAAATAAAAGCAATATACCTGAATTGCTTCTGCCCGTGTAAACATATTTTTCTACCCAATCATTAGGGCAATTTTGAGAATACTTGGATATGGTTTCAGGATTATTTTTCTCATCATGATATAAGTCTGCACCACGTAATAGTACATTTTTAATACCATAAACTGCAGGGCTATGTGGATCATCGATTGTCTCAACTTTTGCATGATGCTTGCGGTGTATAGCTACCCAGTCAGCTGTTTTCATTGATGTTGTAAGCCATAACCAAAATCTAAAGAAATGCCCTAGAATAGGCTTAATCTCTATAGCCGAGTGACATACACCTCTATGAAGATAGAGTGTTATTGCCACAATCGTAATGTGGGTTACTGTTAGTGTATAAATTACATAGCCTATCCATGTAAAATCCACAACTCCATTAATTATTAGGTCTATCATATTTATATATTTAAAGTTAAATCCATCATATGATACATTTAAAATTATGTCCAATAAATACCTAGATTATGCCTGAATTACCCGAAGTAGAAACAGTAGTTAATGCTATAAAAAAATCCCTTAAATCCATGACAATAAATAGGTTTATTATTATGAATAATAAATTAAGATGGAAAATAGATTCTGACATTTCTAATTCGGTTAAAGATCAAGAAATAAATCTTATCTATAGAAGAGGAAAGCATATTATCTTTAGACTAGATGATGGATATTTACTTATACATTTAGGAATGACAGGCATTATTAAATTTATAGATAGCCTGGGTTCAAAAGATATAGAGAAACATGACCATTATGAGATTCAATTTAAAGATAATAAAATCTTAAGATACAATGATATTAGAAAATTTGGGTCCATACATTGGACACAAGATATTGATAATCATTTTTTAATTAAAAATCTTGGGCCCGAACCTTTATCTGAAGAGTTTAATGGTGTTTTTTTAAAAAATAAGTGTAGAAAAAGAAATGTTGCAATTAAGAACCTAATTATGAATCAAAATATTGTAGTAGGAGTAGGTAATATTTATGCTTGTGAATCTTTGCATCTATCATCAATAAGGCCTGAAAAGAAATGTAAATATATCACTCTCAAGCAATGTAATGATTTAGCTAAAGCTATAAAATATGTTTTAAAGAAATCTATTAAATCTGGAGGTACTACTTTAAAAGACTTTAAAACTTTAGATGGAACCCCAGGATATTTTAAACAAAAACTCATGATTTATGATTGTAAAATTTGTAAATGTGGAGCAAAAGTTAAAAATATTAAGCTTGGAGGAAGATCCTCTTTTTACTGTAATATATGTCAGAAATAATTAAGAATATTTTTTGCGTAGGGCTTCAAGTACATCCTTATGAACAAATTTTTCTAATTTACCATCATGTCTGGCAATATCTTTAATTATACTTGATGATAAAAATCCAAATTCTTCAGCAGGACTCATAAATACACTTTCAATATCAGGTTCCATTGATCTGTTCATACTTGCTAACTGAACTTCATATTCAAAATCTGAAACAGCTCTTAGCCCCCTCAGTATTACTGTTGCGGAGTGATCTTTTGCAAACTGCACCAAAAGTTTATTTAAAGGATATACTTCAATTTTTTTTTCATTAGAAAAAATATTTTGTACAAAATTTATTCTCTCAGAGGTTGAAAACAAAGTATTCTTTTGTGGATTTTCAGCAACAGCAATAATAATTTTATCAAATATTTTGCAGCCTCTTTTAGCTAAATCTGTATGACCATTAGTTATTGGGTCAAATGTTCCTGGATATACTGCTATTTTTGCCATTAGTTTTCCTTTATTTTAGCTATTGTATAGCTTACGTCACCTATATTTGAATCTTTTAATATATTATGTGTCTTAGTGATTATAGACACAAGCTTTTGATTATAATCTTTTTTTCTCTGCTCATAGTATATATATGTGTTTTGACTTAAATAGCTAAATTCATCTAACATAACAATACTCTTCTCCAGAAGGTCACTATTATATGGCGCATCTACAAAAATTAAATCATATTTCATATCTTTATTCGTTTTTAGATATCTTAAGGCATCTATATTAAAAATTTTATAATTCTCTATACCCAACAAAGAATACTCACTCTTTATTTTCATATATGACTTCTTATTATTTTCAACTAATAGGGATTTATTGATTCCTCTCGATATTGCTTCTGCCGATAATATTCCACTGCCAGAAAATAAATCTAAACTAATCATTTTTTGATCTACCTTAATTACATTGAATATAGCTTCCCTTATATAGGACTTGGTGGGCTTAAGTGAATCGTTGCCATCGAATGTGAGATATCTAGATTTTAAGTCACCACCAGTAATTCTAATTTTTTTATTAGCCAATCAATTATTTCCCACTGTATTAATTGAAATATTTTCAAAATCTAGATCTGATTTAAGCGAAGAAATAATACTTTCTTTAGTAACAAGATTGATTCCCTCAATGTATTCTTCAAAATAATTATCATGCATTTCATAACTATTTATAGCTGATAAAGTACTAAGCATTTTTTTGTTAGTATCTAACCTCAACTCAAAACTTTTTAATAAACCAAGTTTAGCTTTTTTAATCTTTTCATTGCTAATATCAAATTTTTTAAACTTATCTATCTCTGCTTTTAAAATCTCTAATGATCTTACAGTATTTTTTGATTCAGTCTGCATACCAATCTTGAGAACACCTATATCTTTGAATGGTGCTAAATAACTATAAACTGAATAAGCTAATCCATTCTTTTCTCTAATTTCCTGCATAAGCATTGATCCAAAACCACTTCCACCAAAGATATAGTTAGCCACCAAAATATTGTAAAAATTTTTATGTTTTCTTGTTATTGAGGGAATATATATTGATATGTGAGTTTGCTTACTATCATGGGCAATATGTCTTATTTTACTATTTCCCTGATAATTTAATTTGTTATAGGCTGAAACATAATCATTTCCCATAGGCACATTACTTAGAACTCTCGAGATAAAATATGTTGCCTCATTTTGATTTATATCCCCAACCATGCTTACTTTAATATTATTAATATTTATTATTTTTTTAATATGTTTTTTGATATCAGTAATATTAATTTCTTCAATGATATTTTTATAACCAGAAATAGGATGAGAATACCCAGTACCAACAAAAAATTCTTCATTTGTTTTATAGGAGATAATTGACGCAGGACTTAGATCTCTCGAAGTTATAGAATTAATTATTACATCTCTAGTATATTCAAGTGGCGTAGCATTTAAGTTTTCAGATTTTAATATTTCATTTAATTTCTTTGATATGAATTCTATATTTTTATCATTTTTTATAAACCTTATTTTAAGAGAACTTGAGTCACGGTTAACTGATGAATTATATAATGCTCCTACTTTTTCAAATGAATCAATAATTTTTTCTCCATTAATTTTTTGTTGATGTAATAGTTCAATAGAATAATTTGTAATACCCTTAAGATTTCCATCATCCTTGCTTCCAATAGCAAAAGATATTTCTATATCTACAATGGGTAATGATTTTTCATGGATTAATAAATAATCAGTATTATCTTTTATAACTTCTATTTTAGGATAAGACATGGCATTAGCACCAGGTATACAAAAGAATAAAGTCATAATGAGAAATAGTTTTTTCATGATGCAGGCTCAATTAACGAATATATATAATCGCTGCTAACGATTTTTTTGGCAGCATTGATCAAGTCTTTTTCTGTTATTGATTCTATGTCATCAACATATTCATCTAATAAACGCCAATCAAGGTTTTTTGTTTCCAACATTCCGACTTGCATTGCCTGGTAAAAAACAGAATCAAACTTATAAATATTATTTGCCAATAGTCTAGACTTTGTATTTAATAACTCATTTTTTTTAAGCCCATTTTTGATAAATATTGAAAATTCATTAATAAGAGCAGTTCTTAAATCCTCAGGCTGTACTCCTGCTCTGGGTGAGCCACCCAATGTTATCAGACTATCTTTTCTTGAATATGAGTCATAAGATATAAATGTGTTTAACGCAATTTTATTGTCATCTATTAAATTTCTTGTGAACCGCGAAGATAAGCCTCCATCCATTAATTCTAGCAATAGTTCCATGGCATATAATTCTTTTTTATCCTCAATGCTAAAAGACTTATTTTTAAACGATAATAAAATCATAGGCTGGGATACTTTGTCCTTTGCCGTTATCTCATTAAAAGACATTTCGTGCATATTAACTTTTGAATAATCTATTACCTTCTGTTTTGAATAATTCCCATAATATTTTTTAATCAAAGATTTGGCATTATTAGATTCAAAGTTACCAGCAAGTATGAGTGTTGCGTTATTTGGAACATAATAATTTGCGTACCATTTTTTTAAATCATCGATCTTGATTCTGCTTAAGTCATCCATTGTGCCTATAATTGGAATTCCATAATCTTTCATCCCAAATGCTTGTAAACCAATTTTTTCAAAAATTTTTGAAATAGGTTTATCATCTGTTCTCAACCTTCTTTCTTCTTTTACCACCTCAACCTCTTTTTTGAATTCTTCCTCAGAAAATAGTATGTTAACCATACGATCAGATTCAAGTTTCAAGGACAATTCTAAATAGTCTTTATGTATTTTTTGATAGTATCCGGTAAAATCTCTGCCCGTAAAAGCATTCTCAGAACCACCAACCTCTTTAATTCTTTTTGAAAAATCTCCAGGCAACGTATTCTTTGTTCCTTTGAACATCATATGCTCCAGAACATGTGAAATTCCAGAAACACCAGAATATTCATAGCTTGATCCAACGTTGTACCAAATACTAGAAACTATAGCAGGACTTCTTTTGTCTTCAATAAGTATCACCTTCAATCCATTTGCCAATACATATTCTTCTATTCTATCTGAAAATTTCATACTAGATTCTGCTAGAGATGGCACTAGGCTCATTAGGGCAATGATATTGAAGATACAGAATTTAAGTGAGATAGACTTCATAATAGAATTATAGCAAAGAATTGAGCATTCATAATATCCTTTTTAAGTAAGGTTTAAGAAGGAAATTCATTAAGAAATTTTATGAAATATTAAAAAATATAGCTAAAAACTAAGTTTATAAGCTTGAATACCTTGAATTAGCTATTATAATTACTTTGTAGGAGTATTTTACTTATGAGCAGCAGAGTTATGGAAAATTTACCAGCAGAATTGTCATTAGGCCTAGAGTCTGGTGATTCATTAGATATTTATCTTAATCAATTAAGAAAGACGCCTCTTCTGTCTAAAGAAGAGGAATTGGTATTATTTAAAAAACTGAATTCATCTGATGACCTTGAGGCTGCAAGAAAACTAGTATTAGCACACCTGAGATTTGTTGTTCATGTAGCTAAAACATACAAGGGTTACGGATTACCTCTTT
>JAQWOB010000013.1 GCA_029246085.1 Gammaproteobacteria bacterium | reverse complement strand
TTTAGATCATACTATCGAGTTATGTCTCAAGGAGATACTAAAATTATAATGGACGCTCCACCACAACATGAGCCTTTAACTTCATTTCTTGATGTAACAAAAAGATTAGCATTGGCTAAAATTAATGTGCCAATTATATATGAGGTTGATGAATCAAAAGGTTACATTTTAATGTCAGATTTAGGTAAAAATAATTATCTTGATGCGCTTAATAAAGAAACTGTTTATTGTCTATATACAGATGCAATAGATGTTATATGTAGAATACAAAACGAGGCTAGTAGCAAAGGACTTGAAGTATTTGATATGAATATACAAATCAAAGAGATGGATTTATTTAAAGACTGGTTTTTAGAAAAACATTTGAAAATGAATCTTAACCAAGATCAGTCTATATATTTAAAAGATTTTAATGAAATTTTAGCAAGACGTATATCAAAAATACCAACAACATTTATTCATAGAGATTTTCATTCTAGAAATTTAATGGTCACTGATAAAAATAATCCTGGAGTTTTAGATTATCAGGATGCCATGATAGGTCCAATGACATATGATTTAGTTTCTCTACTAAAAGATTGTTATATTAAATGGGATGATGAATTAATTTATAAGATGGTGAAAACTTATTTTCAAAGATTAGAGCAGTCTATAACTTATGATGAATTTGAGTATTGGTTTGATATGACAGGTCTACAAAGACATTTAAAAGCTATAGGAATATTTTCACGATTGTATTATAGAGATCAAAAATCATTGTATCTTAAAGACATTCCAAAAACACTTAACTATATAGTTGAGTTATGTACTAAATATCCAGAATTACATGAGTTTCAAATATTAGTGAAACAAATTAAAAATCAGGGGAAATTATGATTAGCCAGGCAATAATTCTAGCAGCTGGTAGAGGGAAGAGAATGATGCCATTAACCAGAGACATTCCTAAGGCAATGTTGCGTGTAGGAAATGTAACCTTGATAGAAGATAAAATAATTAAACTAACCGAGGCTGGTATTAAAAAGATTGTTATTAATACGGGGTATCTTGGTGACTATATTCAAGAACATGTAGGTGATGGATCTAAGTATGGAATTAATATAGTTATAAGCGATGAAGGCTCTATGCCAATAGGGACAGCTAATGGGATTAGAAAAATAATAAAAGAATTTAATGATAAACCATTTCTTGTTGTTAATGCTGACATATGGACAAATTATTTATTTATAGACCTAATTAACATGAGTCTTATGAAGGAAGCTCTTGCGCATATCGTACTAGCCAAAAAACCAGAATACCTTAAAGGTGACTTCAATATTAATAATAATAAAATAAGCGAAGGGAATGATTTTATTTATACAGGTATAGGAATCTATAAGCCTGAATTATTTTTAAGTTATCCAGACATAGAATTAGGAAGCATTTTACATAAAGAAAATAATATTGGTGTAGAACTATATAAAGGATTATGGGATGATGTTGGAACACCAGATAGACTTAACATGATAAGAGAAAGAATAGCTTTATAGGGTTAATTATCTGTCATAATCTCAAAAGATTTTGCATCATAATCTTCGTCAGTATCGGAAATTAATATTTTCTCCACTGCAGACTCTGGTGGCCCCATATAACATTGTTCTATTAGATTAGTAATTATTTCTTCATCGCCAGTCATGAAAGCCTCTACTTCTCCATTGGAATTATTTCGAACCCACCCAAAAACTCCATATCGAATTGCAAATGCTTGCAACCAAAATCTGTATCCCACGCCTTGAACTTTTCCAAGTATTTTAATATGCTTCTTGATCTTATTATTCAAAACAAATTATAGTGAGAGAAAAATACCCCATGATATAAATACGAGGCCTGTAACTCGCCTGTAAAGCAAAGGTCTTTTATATGATAGTTTTTCAAATAATATAAATACCGTTAAAACCATGACCCACATGATATTCATAACTCCAAGTGCAAATAAAGTGAGCATTAAAGCCCAGCAGCAACCTATGCAATAAAATCCATGCTTATATCCGATCAAAAAAGTTCCTAAATTTCCATCTCTCCAATTATTCATTAAAAAACTCAATGGAGACTGACAAACTGTTAAACAAGCTTCCTTAAATGGAGTGAATTGATAAATTCCAGCTAAGCATAAAACTATAGAACCAATATAAGCATGAGTAGGCTCCATCATTGGGTTTAAAAGACCAGCTTGATGCATCGCATACTGAGGAAAAGTTATCACTAAACTAAACAAAACCCAGCTTAATAAATAACCAAAAAGTAGAATCATCACAGAGGATGTTTCTTTCCCATTATTCCTATTTCTAGCATTCAAGGTAGTAAATAAAAATAGCATCGGGAGTATAGAAGGGGTCATCATTGCAACCATCATTACTGCCCACATCAAAAACAATAAAGTGAAATCACTCATTGACCATAATCCATCAGATGGCGGCATCCATTTTAAAACACTTCCAATGATTCCAGATTCCATATCCATGTTCATGGGTTTATCCATGTTCATAGGTTTATCCATGTTCATGGGTTTATCCATATCCATGTTCATATTCATAGAAGTATTTTCAATAAATGGAAGAGTATTCATATGCCAGCCCATGCCTAGAATATAAAACCAAGATATAAGTAATACGATTGCAACACCAACATAGACGACCATACGGTCTTTTAATGGTGCTTGTTTAAATTGTGTATTTGTTTGTGTTTCCATAACTAAAAAACGACCCGATCTAAATGTTAGAGCGGGTCGTTAAATTGAAGTTTAAACCTCTATAGCTGTTTGTTTAGCTCCGCCATCCATATAAACGAATGGTGAACTTAAACCATTACCACCTTCCCATGAATGGTTAGTTCCATGGTCGGTAAATGTAGCTTTTATAGCTCTACTAACTGTGATAGCAAATGGAGGTGCAACAGCTAAAGGTGTACCGCGAACCGTTATAGCTCCGCTTGATCCTTTCAGTTGTTCCATTTTATTTTCCAAAATACCGTCAATTTTTAAATGTCTATTTGGTCCTTCTTGAGTCATATGTATTCTAGCAGACTTAGTTGGGAGATATTCTCTTGGCTGCCCTTCAGCACCTTTACCAAGACTTGCAATCACACCTAAATGTCCACCATGTATTCCGTGATAAGCTTCTCTTAATGCATTAAATTGAGATCTGCTTGCTCTTTCATCTATATAGACAGCCATTTCAAATTGCCCTTTCAATAGATTGCCTGGAGCATTTAACCACATTGCTACTCTTAGTCCGCTTACATCAACGGTACCAACATGTCCTTTCTCGATATCCCATCCAAGAACTGCTTTACAAAACCCTTCTGTTGGATCAAGTAAAAGTAGGCATGGACAAATTGTCTCACACGTACAACTCTCAAAATATGAACCTCTAAGATACATAGTATGGTCAGCTAATGCTGCATCAGCATCTTTAGCTTTAAACAATGCGCCTACAACTGGAGTTGCAGCAGCTACAGTAGCTAGTCCTTTCATAAATCCTCTGCGAGAATCTGAAATTTTAGACATTATTCCTTTATCTGTTTTTATTTCTTTCATTTTAACCCCTTGTTAATTTTTTCTTACGTTTCTGTTTTTTTAAAACATTATTAAAGCTAATTTTTCTCTATATATTAGCAAATGATAATATAACTAAACCTCTATACAGTTATTCATTATATATTTTTTTTATGCCATTTCCTCGTTTTAATTTATGTTTTTTTGATTAAATGTTTATGAATTACACTTAAGTAGCAGTATAATAGTTAATGTTATTGATAATAATGCCAAACGGGGGGCTAATGAAAAATTTCAAAATAATGTCTGTCTTAATGTTAACTGCTGTCCTTACAGCTTGCGGTGGTGGTACAGGTACTCCTCCAAGTGAATATACAGCAAAAATTTTCCCAATAGAAAATGATTTCGATCGTTTTGAAACTGTTGGACCATTTTCATCAAGAGATGAATGTACAGCTAAAGCACAAGAAATGAATGCTGCTGCATATTCGTGTGATCCAAAGACAAACTAAACAAACATCATACATAAATCGTTATTTAGACATAACGGTTTATGTATTTTCTAAAAGTCACTTATAAAATCTTGTGCAATCTCATAAATCTTAATACTAATTTTCCCAGTTTTCCCATCATTAATAATACTGTTATCAACCTTGATAATTGGAACTACTGAATTAGTAGAGCTAGAACACCATACCTCATCTGCATTAATTAAATCTGATTGAGAAATATCAGACTCAATAACTTTTAAATTATTCTGGCCGAGAAGTTTAATTAATAGACCTCTAGTGACTCCCGGTAGCAACTCATTGCTAAGTTTTGGAGTGTAAATGATTTCATCTTTAACTATAAAAACATTACTTGTAGACCCTTCCGTTAACCTATTATCTCTCATTAAAAGAGTTTCATAACACTCATTATTTGAGGCATAATTTTTTAATAAAACATTGCCTAGTAATGAAATACTTTTTATATTTGATTTCATCCACCTAAAATCATTCTGAATAGTTGCCTGAAAACCCTGCTTAATCTCATTTTTAGAAAACGAAGGGTAGTCTTCACACATTAACAAAATCGTAGGCTCAATATTTTCTGAATATATATGATTTCTAGAGCTTTGAACCCCTCTTGTTATATGCAAATATATAAAAAAAGTATTTTTTGTATTTTTTTTAATCAATGTACTGATTATCTTATCAAGACCTTTAATATCATTCATCTGAATTAGATTTAAACTATTTTTTAAGCGTTTTAAATGCTCTTCTAATAAGAAAACTTTTTTATTAAAAACAGGTATTAATTCATATACTCCGTCACCAAATAAAAACCCTCTATCCATTATTGGGATTTGAGCTTCTGACCTTGGGAGAAAACTACCGTTTAAATAAATTTGATCCATGTTTAAAAGTATCTATAAATAGAGTCTAAAGTTTTTCTATAAAGGCTACCTTCCTTAATCGACTCCATTGCAAATAGCTTATAGGTATTAATTGTCTTGCCTTCTAGCTCAATGACCATATAACCGACAGCTTCATTCTGGTTAACTGGGGCACTAAGGTTTCGATCTATAACAAATTTTTTCTTAATATTTTTAATTTGTCTTCGGGGTACAGAAATATACGTATCGTCAATAACTCCAAGGCTTATATTATTTTTATCACCATTAAATACTCTAGTCTGAATTAACTCCTCGTTACTCGAAAATATTTTATGCGTCTCATAAAATCTAAAACCATACTCTAACAAAGACTTGGAAACCTTTGTTCTCTGATTCGGAGACTTAGCTCCAAGAACCACAGATATCAGCCTCCTTGACCCACGTTTTGCTGAAGTAGCCAAACAATATCCAGCTTTCTTCGTAAAGCCTGTTTTTATTCCGTCAACTGAATTATCTAAATATAAAAGCTTATTTCTGGAGTACTGTTTAATTTTATTAAAAACATATTCTTTCTGAGAATATAATTTATATTCTTTAGGGAAGTCTTTTATTAAAGCCCTCGATAGCAATGCTATATCTTTAGCGGTCGTATATAACTCTTCATCAGGAAGACCTGTTGAATTCGCATAGTTTGTATTAGTCATGCCTAGGCTTTCTGCCATCTGATTCATATAAATTGTAAAAGTCTCTTCATTGCCAGATATATGCTCAGCTATTGCTACACTGGCATCATTTCCAGAAGAAGTAATGATTCCATGTAATAATTCATCAACTCTAACTTTTTTACCAACTTCTATAAACATCTTAGAACCGCCTGTTTTCCAAGCATTCTCACTAATTAATACTTCATCTTTTAAATCTAGCGTTTTATTCTCAAGCTCAGTGAAAGCAAGATATGATGTCATAATCTTAGTAATACTTGCAGGTGGTAATATCAAATCTGGGTTCTTAGCAGCTATAACCATACCGCTATCATAATCTATTAGAATATATGACTTCACATCAGGATTAGGGGCTTTAGGTATTGGGGCAGAAAAAACTTGAGTGCTCAACAAGACCATTGACACTAACAAGAAATTAAAAAGTGTATTCCTATTTTTCAAAATTTTCATAAATAACTATATAATCATATCATGAATTATCATTTTCTAACTCTGATTTATATCTCTTAATCTGATTACTTAAAGAGTACACTGCTAATGCATATAATCTACTACGATTATATCTAGTGATAACATAAAAATTTTTATGTGCAAAACTATAGATTTTACCATCTTGCTCCTCTCTACCGATAACAGATAATAAGGTATTATCATCAATAGCCTCATCTGAATATAATTTATTATTCATAAATACTTTATAAGGAGTTTTAGGTTTATAGGTTTTCTTGGACTCACTCTCCACATACTTAATATTAGAATTCTTATATATTGTATTACTCATTATAAGCTGATTATTTTTCCAACCATTTTTTTTAAAATAATTAGCAACGCTTCCAATAACATCTTCATTTGAGTTCCATAAGTCGACCACATTGTCTCCATTAAAATCAATAGCATAATGTCTATAACTACTAGATATAAACTGAGGTTTGCCCAAGGCTCCAGCATAGGAACCTTTTATATTTCTTGGATCTAATTTATTCTCTCTACACATTAATAAAAAATTTATAAGTTCATCTTTATAAAATTTTGCTCGCCTCCCCTCGTTTGGCCCTAAAGACAGAGATGCTAAAGTATCAAATGTTTTAAAAGTTCCAGTTCGTAGCCCATACTTACTCTCTATTCCTATAATCGCAATGATAATTTCTGGAGGCACCCCGAATTTTTTTTCTGCTCTAAGTAAAGCATTTTTGTTCTGATTCCAAAAAATGATTCCCTTCTCTATGTTTTTTTTAGTAACAAATAACTTCTTATAGTTAGTACATTTTTTATCCTCAGCTTTACAGCCATTCCACATCAAGGTTCTCTCTGGAGCCTTTTTAAAATATTTTTTTATGCGTGGCTCTGCTTTAATTTCATTAAATAAAATCTTGAGGTTTTCTTTGCTATAAGAGTGTTCGGAATGCATAAAATCAATAAAATTATTTACTTTATATTGATCATAACTTGCCATCGCAGTACTAGATAAAACTAGAAAAATTAGCAACCCTTTAATCATTTTCTCAAGATCCTCTGATGTGATTTAATTGACATTATCATTCCTATTGTAGCAAATAATGTAACCATGGAAGTGCCCCCATAACTCATGAATGGTAATGGAGCCCCCACAACAGGTAAAAAACCAATAACCATGCCTACATTCACCAATACATATAAAAATATAGTTAAACTAAGAGTCCCAGTTAAAATTCTGCCAAAATTATCTGTGGCTTTTATTGAAATACTTAATCCTCTCAGCGCAATAAAAAGATATAATGTCATTAATATAATAACACCCAAATATCCAAATTCTTCTCCAAAAGCAGTAAATATAAAGTCAGTTGAATGCTCCGGTACAAAACCAAGTTTTGATTGTGTTCCATTAAAAAATCCTTTACCAAAAAAACCACCTGAACCAAGTGCTATCTTAGATTGCATTAAGTGGTAGCCTGACCCTAAAGGGTCACTTTCTGGATTAAAAAATGTTAGCACTCTTTGCTTTTGATATTGGTGCATGTTGAGCCATAAGATTGGGATAAGTGACATAGCTGAGATAGTGCTACCTAAAAAAAATTTAAGCGACATACCTGCGAGTAATATAGCAATAGCTCCTGACATACCTATCAATAATGCGGTACCAAGGTCCGGTTGTCTCATAATCATAAATACCGGAACTAAAACTATTAGTATAGCCACAAAAATATATGAGATTTTAGGAGGGAGAGGTTTGTCTGCATAAAAAGTAGCTAACATTAAAGGCACCAGTATTTTCATTAACTCTGATGGCTGAAACCTTATAAAATATAAATCAAGCCATCTATCTGCGCTATTCCCAACGCCAAAAATAAGTACAAGTCCAAGTAATAATATTGTAAATATATATAGTATTGGTGCAAATAATTTTAGATTATCAGGATTAACCTGCGCAATAAAAATCATCGTAATTATGCCTATGACGATTCTAGTTAATTGTTTAATAACTAAATTTAAGTCCCCAGATGAACTACTAAATATTGTAACTAATCCGAGTATTGTGATTATTATTATCGGTACAACAAGTTTGGCATCAATATATAATAACGCTGAAAGTCCTGAAAAAGGTTTTCTTGTACCGCCTACATAATCACTCATATTTTGATACCGAAGTTGGCTTCTGATCCATATAATATTCTATTATATCTCTTGCTATCGGGGCTGCAGTTGATGAACCTCCTCCTCCATTTTCTACTACCACTGTAACAACAATCTCTGGTGACTCAAAAGGGGCATAGCTTATAAATAACGCATGATCCTGGAGTCTCTTTGTGCCGGTCTTACCTTTATCTAGATTATAAACCTGTGCAGTACCAGTTTTCCCTGCAAACTCTATGTTTTTTACTTTTTTTAGTCCTGAAGCAGTTCCAACTCCACTGTCATTTACAACACGCCACATTGCTTTCTTTACAATATCAAGATAATGAATATCTTTCATCTCTGTAGAAAATTTATTATTTTCATAATCATACATTGATACTTCAGTGGTTTCGCTATTCTTATCACCGAATAAAAAATGCGGGGTATAAGTATTCCCATCTTTGGCTAAACTAGCAGTGGCTAATGTTAACTGCATAGGAGTGGCAAGAAAATACCCCTGGCCTATACCTACATTTAGCGTTTCTCCTGGATACCATGGTTCTTGTTTAGCTTTGGACTTCCATGCTCTATCAGGAATTAGTCCTTTTTTTTCACCATATAAATCTACATATGTCTTTTGACCAAATCCATATTTATATAAGTGCTCGCTTATTAAATCTATTCCTGTTAATTGAGCAACTCTGTAAAAAAAAACATCACAAGATTGCGTGAGTGCATAAGATAAATCTGCATTTCCATGACCATCTTTCTTCCAACAGCGAAACGGTCTCTTATGATTATCAAGCTCATAAGCACCATCACAATTGACAAATTTGCTCTCATTAATAATTCCTTGCTCCAAAGCAATCATTCCAATGAAAGGTTTTAATGTAGAACCGGGCGGATATTGACCAGAGGTTACTCTGTTGATTAAAGGCTTTCTTTTATCATTTAACAAGGCTGAATACTGTTTGCTAGATATTGACTTTGTAAAAAGATTTATATCATATCCCGGAAAACTTACGAATGCTAAAATATCACCATTATTGGGGTTCATTACTATGACTGCACCCTCCTTGTCTTTTACTGCTTCATAAATAAAGTTTTGGAGATCGAGGTCAATTGTTAAAACAATATCTTTCCCCCGAATAGGTTTTCTTTTTTCCAAAACTCTTATTACTTCTCCTTTTGCATCAGTTTCTAATTTCTCAAAACCGGGTTGACCTGAAAGTATATTTTGATAAAATCTTTCTACTCCGAGCTTCCCTATTTCTGTCATTCCCTCATGTATTTTTACAACAGATGACTCTATATCAGCATCCGAGACTTTCCCAACATAACCCATAACATGAGCCATGGCTTCTGGAGATTTATATCTTCTTTTAGATTTAGGTAACAACTCTATTACTGGGAGAATATATTGATCTACTGCAATTTTAGAATAGTCATCTAATGTTATGTCTTCAATGATTGTAATATCTTTTAGTCTTCGATTTTTATATTGGCTGTTTATGCTTTCAGTCATATTTTTGTCTAAATTGACTAGTTTCCCAAGTTTATCCAAGAAATCTTTTTTATCACCAATAAGCTCTTTTTTTACGACAAGATTAAAAGTACTGATGTTATCAGCTAGAATACTACCTTTTCTATCATAGATAATTCCACGTGTTGCTTGTACTGGTCTGATTTTAATTCTATTAGAGTCTGACTTTACTGAATAATATCCATGGTTAGAAACTTGGACTTTATAAAGTTTGGCTATATAAAGAGAAAATAGTGAAACTACGATAACAGTAGCAATTAAAGCCCTAGTTTTATGAGATTTTCTCTCATCGCCAGAGTCGCTCAGTCGGTCCCAGCTATATTTTTCTTCAATATTCTTACGTTTTCTGATAGAGTCTCTTCGAGATTTTGTTTTCATTATATGATTATATGGAGACTTCTTCTAAAAGAATATATAAATTACATTTTCAATTCAAAATATATCGAAAGATATTTAATTGAAACAAGGAGACTAGATGTTTAATTTAGAACTAATACCGCTTTACCTAGGAATTCTAGGCTTATTAACCGCATATGTGCTATATAAATTCATTCTCACCTTTCCTGCAGGCGAAGGTAAAATTATTGAAATTGCTGATGAAATTCACCTTGGAGCAATGACTTTTATAAGAAAAGAGTATTCTGTATTATTCTTTTTTGCCCTATTTCTAACAGTTGGAGTATATATAGGTCTAGGTCCAGAAAGTACATTGGCATTTATAATTGGAGCCCTCTGTTCATCTGCCACAGGTTTTATTGGAATGTATACTTCTACCAAAGCAAATGTGAGGACAACGAATGCCGCTAATAAATTTGGTATATCTGAAAGTTTAACAATTGCATTCTTTGGTGGTTCTATTATGGGGCTTACTGTTGCTGCTATGGGTCTACTTGGCTTAGGTGTGCTATATTTTTTATATGGTAGTGATCCAGCAACAACTTCTATAATTCATGGTTTTGGAATGGGAGCATCAGTTGTTGCTCTATTCTCAAGAGTTGGTGGAGGGATTTTCACTAAATGTGCTGATGTCGGTGCCGACTTAGTTGGTAAAGTAGAGGCAGGCATACCGGAAGATGATCCACGTAATCCAGGAGTAATAGCAGATAATGTTGGTGATAATGTTGGTGATGTTGCTGGAATGGGTTCTGATATATTTGAATCTTATTGTGGTTCTATAATCGCTTCCATAGCTATAGCATCAACAATAAGCTTGACCCTAATTGATAGTCTTGGCTCACGAGAATCATTAATGTTTTTACCTTTAGCATTAGCTTCTCTTGGTTTGTTATGCTCAATAGCTGGCATATTGATTGTAAAATATTTAGCTAAAACAACATCAACTGAAAAAATTAGTGGGGCATTACGTGGAGGAACATTCTCGGCCGCTGTAATATTTGTAATCTTTTCATATTATGTAATAGGATCTTTAGGATTAAACTTAGATATCTGGTTTGCTGTTTTAGCGGGTACTGTTGGTGGTGTTGTTATAGGTCTCGTGACCGAATATTATACTGGTGGAGCACCTGTTAGAAAAATTGCTGGGCAAGGTAAAACCGGTCCTGCTACTCTTATTACAACTGGGTTAGCTATAGGATTAGAATCTGTGGTTATTCCTATTATTTCTATAGCTGTAATAATTTTCATCGCTAATGCGTATGCTGATTTATATGGTGTAGGAATTGCAGCTGTTGGTATGTTGGCAACAGTAGGAATTACTATGGCTATTGATGCATATGGCCCTGTAGCTGATAATGCTGGAGGCATAGCAGAAATGGCTGGTCTTGGTGAAGATACAAGAAAAATTACTGATAGTTTAGACGAGGTTGGAAATACTACAGCTGCTATAGGCAAAGGTTTTGCTATTGGAGCGGCTGCACTAGCTGCCCTTGCAATCATCACGGCTTTTGTCCAAGAAGTTAATCATACTCATATATCTCAAGGTAGAGCTGAAGTGCAGTTATTACTAACAGATACAAATGTGCTTATAGGTTTATTTATCGGAGGAATGATTCCTTTCTTGGTAGCTTCTTTAACAATAACTGCTGTTGGAGATGCTGCATCTGAAATGATCAATGAAATAAGACGGCAATTCAGAGAGATACCTGGATTATTAGAGGGAACAGCTAAGCCTGAGAATGGAAAATGTATAGAAATTGCAACAACAGCTGCTCTAAAGAAAATGATTTTACCTGGAGCAATTGCTGTTTTCTCACCTGTGATAATAGGGCTAGGGTTTGGTGCTGAAATGCTAGGAGGTCTACTTGGTGGCGGCCTACTTAGTTGTGTTTTGCTAGCTCTAACAATGTCAAATGCAGGTGGTGCATGGGATAATGCAAAGAAATACGTTGAGCAAGGTAATTTAGGCGGGAAAGGGTCTGACGTACATACAGCTGCTGTAGTTGGTGATACTGTCGGAGATCCTCTTAAAGATACATCGGGTCCATCAATGAACATATTAATTAATGTTATGGCAATTGTTAGTTTAGTAATTGCACCATTACTATAACCTTTAGGAGAAAAAATTATGAATATATTATTTTTAGGAGCACCAGGTTGCGGTAAGGGTACGCAGTCGAAACTTATCATAAAAGAGTTTGGTATTCCCCAAATTTCAACAGGGGATCTTTTGAGAGAAGAAATAAAAGGCGGTTCAAGCCTTGGGAAAGAAATTCAAGATATAATGTCGACAGGTAAATTTGTCAGTGATGATTTAGTTCTATCCCTAGTCTCTAAAAAACTTGGCCAAGATGAATGCAAAAAAGGTTTTATACTTGATGGCTATCCAAGGAATATTTCTCAAGCAGAAAGTTTAGATGAACTATTTATAGCTAAGAATATTTCACTAGAATATGTCTTTTTAATAGATGTTCCTTTTGAGACTTTGATTGAAAGATGTACTGGAAGATTATTGTGTACTAGTAGTGGATATATTGGAAATACAGATAGAGGAGAAAAAGTAGGAGATAAGTGTGAAGGTGGCGGTGAACTATATCAAAGAGAAGATGATAAAGAAGAAACTGTAAAAAATAGACTGAACGTATACCAAGAACAGACTGCTCCGATAATAGAATTCTATCAAAATAAAAATATATTGCATAAGATGATTGGCGGCAATGACCCTGCTCTTTTATCTAAAAAAATATTAGAAATAATAAAGTCTTAACTATAAGAGGAGTCTGGTAACTCTCTCTATTTTACTATGGATTTCATGATATAATCACGGATATTATGAAGAAAGTGTTTTTAAAGAAAGCAAAAACTATAGTTTTGACAGCTGTTTTATACATTATTACAGGTAATGTAAATGCTTCGATAATCCCGAATATTTATCTTCCAGATGAAGAAATTTTAGAATTTTTAGAAACTGGGCCTAGTTGGCTTCCCAAACCTTATAAAACACCTATCAAACAAGGCACTCTAATTGAAAATGAAAACCTGCAGAAACTTGTTCCCGGTTTAAGCAAAGAGCAAGTAAAATTCTTACTAGGAACTCCTACAATAATTGATGTATTCCATTCAGAGCGCTGGGATTATATATATTATGAGAGGGTTAATGGCGTATTTTTGGCACCAAAAAGAGTAACAGTTATATTTAAAAATGAAAAAGTTGCTGAAATATATGACCAACATAAAATTATTAAGAAAATGGGCAAGGATGTAAATAATTCTTATAAAAATGCACCTGTAAAAGAAGCGGAATTAAAGGAAAATAGTTCATATACAGAAATAATTGTAGCAAAAAGAGATGATTATCTTACCGCAACTTTAAAGAATAAATTACCTGTATGCATAGATAATGAATTTGAAAACTACTTAACACAAAAAACTCTATTCAATGCTGATGAAGAAACCTTAGAAGTTAGATCAGATGATCAGAATCAAGATGAAGCAGGAATTTTTTATGCTAATGGGAATGTTGAAATTGAAAGAGCAAATGATTTAGTTAAGTCTAATAAAGCAAATTTTAATGCAGATACAGGAGTATTAACTGCAGAAGGAGATGTTAAATATCTTACAGAAGATCTAACTTTATATGCTAATAAAGGCGGTTATAATAGTGAAAACGATACTGTTAATTTTTCAGATACAACCTATCACTTCCCTGACCAAAAGAGACCAGGGAGCGGCAAGGCTGACGATATATTTATAGATGATGCTGGCGTTATATACTTAACTCCAAGTAGCTATACAACCTGTAGCCTAGATGATCCTGACTGGGAAATAACTTCTTCAAAGACTATTTTATATCGTGATACAGATAGAGGGCATGCTTATAATATCTTTTTAAAATATAAAGACGTTCCTATTCTTTATTCACCATTTTTTAGTTTTCCTTTGAGCAATGAACGTCATAGTGGCTTTTTATTTCCAACCATTGGAAGTTCTGGTGAAAGTGGAACTGTTATCTCAACGCCTTATTATTTTAATATTGCTGAGAATATAGACGCAACTCTCATACCAACAAATTTTTCTGGAAGGGGTCAGATGCTGGAGGCAGAGTTAAGATATAAAACTAAAAAGAGTGATACTGAGTTTGAATTAGCAAATATGAATAAAGATGATATCACTGGAAAGAATAGACATGCTTATTTTTTCAGAGATAATAGAGTCTTAAAAAATAATTTAAAATTGAGTAATGAGCCTGGAGGATGGGATGGGACTCTTATGACATCAAATATTGATGTGGGTGGTACATCAGACTTGACATACTTTGATGATTTTGGCAACACAGTTTCTAGAGTTGGAAGAACTCATATTAAAAGACAAGCAGAAATAACTAGAACAGATTATGGTTCATTTGGTTATTTAAATACATCTATTAGGACTACAGATTATCAGCTTGCTAAAACAGGTTTGATTGAACAATATAGTGTTTTACCTCAAATTAGAGCTAATTTTTATACTCATGAAAAAAACAAGGAATTAAAATATAATTTCAATGGAGAAGTATCTATCTTTAGTCATACCTATGATCATAAAGCTGATGGGACAAGAATAAGTCTATATCCATCTGTCGAGTATCCTTTTAAAAATCCAGGCTGGGAATTAACACCAAAAATAGGTTTAAAGCATAGAAGCTATAGTTTATCTAAAAATACTAATAATAGTATTAGTCAGACCACTCCAATATTAAGTCTTAGAGGTAAAATGATATTTGATAGAATGTCTGGGAAAAATATTCTTCAAACTCTTGAGCCCGAAGCATACTTCTTGTATGTTCCCGCACCCAATCAAGACGATATTCCTATATTTGATGCTGGAGAAAATGATTTACGGTATAACCTATTTTCAGAAAACAAATTTTATGGGGAAGATAGATTAAATGATGCAAAACAACTTACCTTGGCATTAAGCTCAAGCATGGTAGATACAAATAATGGCAATGAGATATTGAGAGCTACAATAGGGCAAATTTTCTATTTAGATGATAGGTCAGTAAATCTCACTAATAGTACAACAAATCATTCAGACTCATCTAATATAATGGGTTTAGTTAATGCTAAATTGTCTAATTACTGGAAACTAAGTGGTTATACAGAGTTTAACCCTCATGAGGGCTATGGTGAGAAAAATCAGGTAAGACTATCCTATAAGAGGCCTTATGGTAAACAAAATCAAATATTCAATACTAGCTATAGATTTTCCAGAGGTTCTCAAGAAGAAGTGGATTTTTCTGCGGTCATACCTGTCAATAATAGATTATCACTTGTGGGAAAAATTAATTATTCGTTCAATAATCAAAGAAGTAATACAGAAGGCACCTTAGAAAAAATGATTGGTGTTGAATATGAGAGTTGTTGCTATGGAGTGAAATTTGTTATTAGAGATTACTGGAACGGAACTAAGTTAGATAATGCATTTTATTTTGAATTCTTGCCTAAAGGTATAGCTACCTCAACTAACAAGACTGCAGAATTATTGAGAGAAGGAATTCTTGGATATCAAGATAATTTTAACTATGAATAAACTACTTAAATTTATATTAATAATATTACTTTATAACCCATCGCATCTTACTATGGCAGAGAGTTATGATGATAAAATAATGGCTATAGTGAATGATAAAGTTATTCTAAAGTCAGAAGTTCAACTTGCCATTAACTATCTTCCATCAGATATAATAGAAAAAGAATATATGAATATTAGTGATGAAGAAATAATCAGAAAAATTTTAAAAAAACTAATTGAAACTAATCTTTTAATCCAAGCTGCTGACAGATTTGGAATAAATATTTCTGATATAGCCCTTGAAAATAAACTCTCTGAGATTGCAAGATCAAAAAAAATGACTATAAATGAGTTAAGAAATAATATTATTAAACAAGGTCAAAATTATACTAACTATATTCAAGAGATAAAAAAACAAATGACTGTCGAAGCGCTTTTTATATCTCAATTTTATTCTAGAACGAATGTAACAGAAGAGGAAATTGAAAACTTTATCGAGAGGGAAAGAATTAATGAGTATGGTAATTTTGAATATGATTTAATTGAACTTGTTATTCTTGATGAAGATAAATTATTAGACCCAGATTATGTAAATGATATATATAAAAATATTAAACTAGAAGGTTTTATTAATACTCAAAATAAATATCTAAATGTACCTATTGATGTAAAGACTTTAGGGATTGTCAAACATGATAAGTTACCTGATATCTTTGTAAAAGCAATTCATGGGGTAAATGATGAAGAATACACAGAAGTTATTAGTAGTTCTAAGGGCTATCATATATTAAAAATTTTGGGATCAGAGAATAAGCAGTCATCATTTGTCAATGAATATAAAGTAAGTCATATATTGCTCAAAGCAGACGTAATGACCTCAAATGATACTATACGCGAAAAATTAATTAAAATGAGAAATGAAATAAAAAATTTAGAAGATTTTAAAGTATTTGCTAAAAAATATTCTGCTGATAAAGCCTCTGGTTTTAGGGGCGGTGATCTAGGTTATGTCAGGACAGAAGGATTGGTTCCAGCATTTGCAAGTAAAGTAAAAACTACTCCTATAAAAAAGATAAGTGATCCCTTTCAAAGTAGGTTTGGTTGGCATATTTTATACATTGAAAATATGAGGTCAATTGATGATACAAATACAATTGTAAGAAAAAATGTTGCACAAAGAATCAGGGTAGATAAAGCTCAACGTGAACGTGATGACTGGGTTGCCAAACTTAAAGATCAGGCATATATTGAAATCAAGGAGTTTTAAATTGAAGTTAATTGGAGTAACTTTAGGTGAGCCTGCGGGAATTGGACCAGATCTTGGTGTATTATTAGCTCAAAAGAATCTTAGCAAAAATATCATATTTATTACAGACCCTGATTTATTAATAAAAAGTGCAAAGATATTAAAGAAAAAAATTAATATTAATATTCTTGAAAATATCTCATCGAAGACAAAATCAGGTGATAAAGTAATCAATGTTTTACCCGTTATACTGAATTATACAAATATTCCAGGTAAACTTAATCCAAAAAATTCTGCATATGTACTCGAGACTATCAGAACAGCTGCAACATTATGCATATCTAATAAAATAAGCGCCATGGTAACTGGGCCGATAAGCAAGTCTGTTTTAAATAAAGGTGGGTATAAAATATCTGGACATACTGAGTTTTTAGCTGACATCTGTAAAAGCAAATCTGTAATGATGCTAATGAATTCATATATGAGGGTCGCACTGCATACAACTCATGTTCCTCTTGAAGATGTAAAAAAATATATTACTAAAAATTTGCTGACTGAAACAATCAATATCATCAATGAAGATTTAAAAAATAAATTTAAAATTAAAAAACCAAAAATATTAGTAACAGGATTAAATCCTCATGCTGGTGAGGATGGGATACTAGGCTCACAAGATGATAATATTATTAAACCTGTAATAATGAAAATGCAAAAAAATAAAATTATTGTAGATGGCCCAGTCCCTGCTGATACAGCATTTCTAAAAAAGAATATAGAGAAATATGATATTATACTCACAATGTATCATGATCAAGGCTTACCAGTAATTAAATTTAATAACTTCAAAAAGACAGTTAATGTAACTCTGGGGTTACCAATTACAAGAGTATCTGTAGATCATGGAACAGCATTAGATCTAGTGGGAACTGGAAATATAGATACCTCTAGTTTTCTAGAAGCTATCAAAGTAGCAAAATTCATAAGTAATGCAAAAGCATAAAAAAAGGCTTGGGCAACATTTCTTGCATGATGAAAATATCATCAATAAAATTATTAAAAATCTTAAAACAAGCACCAAAGATACTTTTATAGAAATTGGTCCTGGCGAAGGTGCATTAACAACTCCGTTATTAAAAGAAGTAAAAGGTATTATTCTGATAGAAAAAGATAAAGATTTGATACCAATACTTGAAGAGAAATATAATGATAAAAAAGTAAAAATTATTAATGAAGATATACTTAAATGTGAACTATCAAATTTAATAAAAAAGAATACACGGATAGTCGGAAATCTTCCATACAATATATCTACAGAAATAATTTTTAGGCTCTTAACATTCTCTAAAGACATCCAAGATCTCCATTTCATGCTACAAAAGGAAGTAGTAGACAGAATAGTTGCAGACCCAGGAACTAAAATTTATGGAAGATTAAGCGTAATGACTCAAGTCTATTTTACTGTGAAAAAATTATTTGATATTTCTCCTAATGTTTTTATCCCTAGACCTAAAGTAGATTCAGCATATATAAGATTAGTTCCAAAGGATTATATATTTAATAGTCTTGAACATGAGAAAAAATTCAGAGATATTGTAAATACTGTTTTCTCTGCTCGAAGAAAAATGATAAAGACTTCACTAAAGGGGATTATAGACAGTCAAGCATTACAGGAACTTTCGATTGAACCTAGTTCGAGACCAGAATCATTATCAATCCAAAATTATATAGATATATCCAAAAATGTTTAAAAAGATACTTTTATATATAATTATAATCTATTCCCTGGGGAATTATTTTCAATTCTTTTCTTGGTACCTAGGTGATAGCCAGATGATTATAGAAGATGCATTCTCTTTATCTCTTCACTCCTCATTACCAATGTTTCTTGCAATATTTTTAATCCACATTTTTTATTATCCAAAAATAAACAAAGATCATGCTTCCGTTATATCTTTTCCCCCTATAATATTTTTATTTTTTACAAACTCCGGTTTTTTTATATCAACCCTCAATCTTTACTTCTTGAAACTATATAATGTTCCAGAATTTTTAAATGTACTTCGCTCTTATGAAATTGGTTTATTATTAATAATTTCTGCATTAATTATATTTACAATTTCAATAAATACTTTTAATAAAGTAGGTGAAAACCCAATTCCAACATCTTCAACCACTCAAATAATTTCTGGTAGTATTTACAAATACACAAGAAATCCAATGTATTTAGCAATGTTGATTTTGCAGGCAGGAATAGGAATGTCTTTAAGCATGATGCATATTATCTTTTTTGTAATATTTACATATATCGCATTAAAATATTATGTGATTTTGCCAGAAGAAAAATATTTAGAAAAAAAATTTGGAACGCAGTATTTGGTTTATAAGAAGACAGTTAGACGTTGGCTTTAATGCATATGATGGCTATCATGATTACTGGATCTAGGGTCTATTACTTTCATAATAAGCATATACCTAACCTCATGGTCATCTCTTGTGATAATCATGATTTCCTCACCCGGCATAATATCTCTACGCATTCCCATAAACATTAAATGTAAGCCGCCACTCCCTAAAGATAATTCCCCATTAGCAGGTATCTTTAACTCTTCTAAATGTCTCATTTTAGCTGTACCAGAATCAGAATACTCCATGGCATGAACTTCGGTAGTATCAAAAACTGGAGATCTAAAACTCTTTAAAACTATATCCTTATTAGTATTATTTTTGAAAGTTCCATAACCGACATTTACATTACTTCCTGGAGGTGCTGTGTGTATGACACCGGAAATGATTTCCATAGCTACACTGCCGTCCTTTTCAGGTTTTACTCCTGTCATGAAGGCATTAGTATTAGTAGTTACAAAGATTCCAATAATTAAAAATGTATATAAGTTTTTCATAAAAATATTATACCTGAAATTAAAAGAAAATAAATTGATAAATAATGTTGATTGATCAGAATATATGATAAATTATATTTATCTATGAATGAATACTTACTAGAAATACTTGTGTGTCCTAAATCAGGTGGGAAGCTAGATTACTCAAAAGAGACAAACGAATTGATTTGCAAGACTTCTAAGTTAGCTTATTCTATAAAAGATGGCATCCCAGTTATGCTTGTCCAAGAGGCAAGAGCCTTGTCTGCCGACGAACTAAAAAAAATGTGATGTCATGAAAATAAATATTGGAAAAAAAATAAAAGATATTACGATAACCACTACTGATAATAAAAATAAGCTATCAGATTACCTGAACAAAAATCTCATACTTTATTTTTATCCAAGAGATATGACGCCTGGATGTACTACTGAAAGTATTGAGTTTAATGAAAATATATCTAAAATTAAAAGAGCTGGATGGAATGTAGTTGGAGTATCAAGAGATACCATAAAATCACATTTAAAGTTTATCGATAAACATTCGTTTAAATTTCCATTAATTTCTGATGAAGATGAAAAGGTCTGCAACATGTTCGATGTAATTAAAGAGAAATCTCTATATGGAAGGAAGTATATGGGTATAGATAGAAGTACATTCCTTGTTAGTACAGACCTAAAAATTATAAACTTATGGAGAAACGTCAAAGTAAAGGGCCATGTTGATGAAGTTATAAATAAAATTAAGGAATTAAAATGAATGAGTTTAATATAATACAGTTATTATTATTTACGATGGTAATACTAACCTTACTAAATGGTATAATATTTTTTAAAAAGCTTATTAAGCTTCAACAAGAAACCAATCAGCTATTATTAAAGATTTTAGCTAAAAATAAGAATGTGAAAAAATCTGATGCAATGTCGTCTGAAGAACTAGAAAAAATAAAACATGAATATTTAAAAAATATGAAATAACTATGTCTGATAATATATTCCTGAAAATTATTAATAAAGAAATTCCAGCAGATATATTATATGAAGATAAAATTTCTATCGCATTTAATGATGTAAATCCTCAGGCTCCAACTCATATACTCGTAATACCTAAGAAAGAAATTAAAAAATTAAGCACAACTGATCTGTCTGATCAGGATTTACTCGGTCATTTATTATTAGTAGTAAAAAAAATAACAGATAAATATCAGATTAAAGATTATAGGGTTGTAATAAACAATGGCTCAGAAGCAGGACAAACTGTTTTTCATTTGCATTTACATATTTTGGCGGGAAGAAGTTTTAATTGGCCACCTGGCTAATAAATGTAATTTTATTTTTTAAAAAAACCTAAAAACCTATCTAATAAATCTCCAAATGGGTTAACACGAAGTTTTTCTGATTCGACAGCTATTTCATCTATGCACTTAACTGATCTTGCTGCATATGGCCCATGAGATGTTTCTTCATAAAGCGCAACAATATCAAAACCATCTTCCAGTGTGTGCCCTATCTCGAAATTCTCATCTCTTGACTGAACCTGGCCTTTCATTAATGTTGGCATTTTTGCCAAATAAATTGGTTCACAATTTTTCTGCTTAGCTCTCTCAACTATCTTTTCATCTACTATTTTTTTTGAATCTAATTCTACCATTACAAAATCTGCTATCTCAAAGTAACTTTCTATATCAGATATATCATCATTTTCTTTAACTCTAACTCCAACAAGCATTTCATTTTTAAAATGTTTCTTTGCCTCGCTTATCATGTCTAGTCCAAATGTTTTGGGAATAGATAGATATTTAGGATTAATAACTTTAGCCAAGGAAAGATACTTCTCAAAATTTTCTGTATCAGTATCATCAGTATCTAAATAAACGCTTGTATCAAAATTTCTTTTAGAACACTGATCTCTAAATATATTCACTCTGTTAATAATAGTTTCTTCACCATCATTATAAACAACTCTAGCTATATCAACTCCATCCGTCCATTGTCTAGCTATACCAGCTGTAATCATTGTAAGTAATTCTTTTTCATCATCAGTTGATGGGCCTAAAGTTGCCATTATTAAGCTCAATCTATGTCTTTCACTTTTATTAGCCATGGTGTCACCGAAAATATTTAATAGATTCAGTATATTGTATAAAGACGTTGTTATCCATTAGATGATACTATTACATTAATGGAATAAAATTAATTAAATTATGATAGAAATACTAACCAATCTTAAACTCATATTTTTTGTAATGTTATTTATAATTTTATTTATCTTTGAGTCATTTTATTCAGAGAGGGAGTGGACAAGCAAAAGATTCTTCAGGTTATTCTTTCATGTAAAAATTGCTATTATTAATACTGTAATAATAAGATTCCCGACTATTTTCTTAATTATTCCATCATTAATGCTTATTACAGAAAATCAATATGGAGTTTTAAATAATATTGATATTAGCTTTGCTCTTAAAGCTGTATTCGGACTTCTTTTATTAGACCTTGCATATTACTTTTGGCATAGATTAAATCATACCAATTCTTTTTTATGGAGATTTCATTCAGTACATCATCTTGATACGCAGTTAGATGTAACTACATCACTGAGATTTCATTTCGGAGAATTATTACTATCATCACTATTTAAGACAATATTAATATTATTCCTAGGTACGCCAATTTCAGTTTTCATCTTTTATGAAATACTTCTATCAGCTTGCAATCAATTCCATCACTCCAATATTAAATTATCAGATAATCTAGATCAGATATTAAGCAAATTTATTGTAACCCCTAAATATCATACAAATCATCATACAGTTATGAAGGACTCTAGAGATGCTAACTATTCTTCAATACTAACTATCTGGGATTCAATATTTTTTACTTATAAAGATGCAAAAATTGAAGATAGGCAATATTTAGGCCTAGATGATAGATCCAAAGAATTCGGTTTAATTCAATATATTAGACATCCTTTCATAAAAGACCGTTGACACTCACTCCCATATTTGCTGTAATGAAATTACGCCGTTTTGAATTTTTCAGCTTGCCGGCGTTAAATAGCTAAAGCGATCGGGTTACCACCAATGCATTAGCGCATGGTGGTTTTTTTTTGGCAGTTGATCTTCAGCTTGTGGCCAATACCGATCTGGTAAAACACTAAAGAGGAGAAGGAAATGAAAATTAAATCAGATATATCATCTGATGCTATTTTCACAAGAGTTATAAACGATTTAATCATTAAAGACTCTTGTGCTGATACATCTTATGTATGTATTATTTTAACTTTTAGTAGCCATAGTGATAAATCACTCTTGCCTACAGTAAAAGTAAATAATGATATTAGAGAATATTTATGCAATGCGCCTACAAAAGGATATGTGGGAAACTTGTCATGTTCACATCAAAATATAAACAATCCTGATACTTACTATATTAAATTTAATCTTAACAAGGTTAAAGATAGTGATGTGGATGAGCTTGTTTATAAACTTACATGCAATATTGGTCTTAAATATAAATGCGCATGGTGCTCATATATTCATAAAGGTATTGTGAAAAAAATACAATTACACTATTAGTAGAAAGTAAACGGCCCCTCACCTGAGGGGCCGCAATCAAATCCTTATGATTTCAAGTTGTCCTTAACTAGTTTTCAACAGAGAATGATAATTCATCTCCTTTGTACAGTATATGTCTAGTTTTATATGGACACTAATATTTGTACATAAGTTTTGTCTAATATATTATCAATATGTCCATCTATTGTCTATAACAGTAAGATATAAATAGCAGTATGTCAACACTATTTGAAAATTACTGAATATGAGTAATTTAATAAAGTTAAGAGTTATTAGTATGAGATTTAATATTAACAGACTAAGTGATAATTACTTAGATGGAGTGTATTTCTTTCTGAACTTAGCAATACGCCCTTCTTTAGTTTCAATACGGCCTTTGCCTGTATAAAAAGGATGTGATTCAGATGAAGTTTCAATCTTATAAACTGGATACTCTTTACCGTCCTCATACTCCATGGTTTCCTTAGGCTTTAAGGTTGAAGATATAAGAAAGCTCTTATTACATGTTACATCATGAAATATAATTGGTTGGTAATTTGGATGAGTATCTTTTTTCATATTTTTGGTAATATATCATAGTTTTTCAAGTGTAAAAACATATTATAATGGTAATTCATGATATTCATGCAATTATTACTATATTAGCGAACATTTTATTGGGTTTAGATGAATTAATGATAAATATTATACAAATCACCGATTTACATTTATATGCTGATAGAGATCAAATAGCTAATAATATTAATACATTCAAATCTGCACAACTAGTATTTGAAGCTATTAACAATAATGAGGTAGCCTTTGATATGCTTATCTTAAGCGGAGACTTATCTGACGATGAATCTTTTGAGTCTTACGAAAACCTCAAATACTTATTAAAGAGTTTTAAATGCCCTATATATCTTATGCCTGGAAATCATGACTCTCCCCAAAAGATAAAATCTATGTGTAATGGTAAAAATTTGAAAAGTCAAAATTACAAAAGTATCGGAGAATGGGGCATCTTTATGTTTAATACGAAAAAAGATAACTCACCTAATGGGATTTTACATCAAAATGAACTAGATTATTTTGATAAGGTTATAAGCGATAATGAAAATAGTTTCTTGTTAGTAATGCTTCACCATCATCCTATTTTAATAGGGTCTGATTCTATGGACAAAATGATAATAGAAAACTCTACTGAGTTACTGGATAGAATTAATAACAACAAAATTAAAGGAGTGGGATGGGGTCATATTCATAACGAAATCTCTATTGACTATAAGGGGGCTCAGCTTTTTTCCACACCATCAACCTGCTATCAAGCAAAGCCAAAATCAAAGAAGTTTACAATTGATCATTCCCGGTCTCCAGGATATAGAGTTATTCGATTACAAGATGGTGGAGTAATAGACACCGAAGTAATTAGAGTTAACTTAAAACAAGGCAAGGATATCAGCCAGGCTTAATTACTTCACCATAATCTGATTAACTCTTTTCCATGCCTAGTTTATATCTAAAACAACTAATTGTTATTATAACTACTCTCTCCATGCTCAGATAAATCAATACCAACTTCTTCTTCATCTTCTGAAATTCTTAACCCTAAAACATTATCCACAAATCTTAATATTATAAATGTGAAGAATCCACACCATATGATTGTAAATAAAATACCTACTATCTGTATACCTACTTGCGTGGAAATAGAGTTATCCATTCCCATTCCACCAAAACTGGCCGATGCAAATACACCAGTTAACAGGGTACCTAAAATACCACCTACACCATGCACTGGAAACACATCTAAAGAGTCATCAATCTTAAGTACCTTCTTGATATACTGTGTAGCCTCATAGCATACAAGTCCTGCTAGTATACCGATAACTAGAGCTCCAATGGGTCCAACAAATCCAGATGCTGGAGTTATAGTCCCTAAGCCTGCTACCATACCAGTTACAATCCCTAAGACACTAGCTTTGCCTTGTTTATACCATTCTCTAGCCATCCATGATAAAGATCCAGCAGCAGCTCCAATATGAGTAACTAACATAGCCATCCCAGCTGATTGGTCAGCAGCAAGTGCTGAACCAGCATTAAAACCAAACCAACCTACCCACAGCATAGATGCCCCGGCAACAGTCATTGCTAAATTATGAGGAGGCATAGGTGTTGTCGGGAAACCTTTTCTTTCTCTAAGCATAATCGCTGCAACTAATGCTGCAATGCCGGCATTTATATGCACGACTGTTCCACCTGCAAAATCCATAAACCCAAGTGATCCAAGCCAACCACCACCCCATACCATATGAGCAATAGGCCCATAAACAAAAATCATCCATAAAGTGCTAAATAGAAGCATCGATGAAAATTTCATTCGTTCTGCAAATCCACCCACAATTAGCGCAGGTGTAATAATAGCAAAAGTTAATTGAAACATTGAGAAAACCGTTTCCGGTATATCTCCAGAAAGACTTTGATTCGTAACACCTGACATAAAGAATTTATCAAAACCACCAATAATTGAATTCATTGAGCCTCCGTCCCCAAAGACAAGACCATATAAAACAATGACCCATAGTATAGAGACCATACAGGTTAATGCGAAACACTGCATGAGTACTGAAAGGACATTTTTACTTCGAACTAAACCGCCATAAAAGAAAGCTAGTCCTGGAATTGTCATAAACAAGACGAGTGCTGTTGAAGTTAAAATCCAAGCGGTATTTGCACCGGAAAGCTGTGCATCAGCAGCATAAAGATTCTCTGGAAGAATTCCAAATAAACCTATAACTCCCATGATAGTTAATGTTTTTTTTATTGCTATATTCATATTTATCTCCTCAGCAATATACATGCATAAAGTGTGCCAAAATAGATCACATAAGTTATTAATGGAAAAGTCTTTGATATATATCTAAAAAAATGAAATCATTGATTGGCAAGACTTTTTTGTAAATAAAATCTTATGTTTTTTGCCCTAATAATAAACAAGGTATGCACTAATATGGAACACACAGATAATCAGTATGATGTTATTATTGTTGGAGCAGGACCAGCCGGTTGTAGCTGTGCTCATGAGCTTCTAAAAAATAATAAAAAAGTATTGATTCTAGATAAAGCTCAATTTCCTAGGCATAAACCCTGTGCCGGCGGCATAACAATGAAGACCCTAAAACATCTTCCTGTCAATATAGATCATCTGGTTCAACATAAAGCTCAGGATATGGTATTTAGTTTTAGTAAAAAAAGAAAAATTAAGTTAAACCATACTAAGGGTTCTTGCGTGATGGTAATTAGAGATAAATTTGATGAATTTTTTTTCAATGAGACAGTGAAAGCAGGCGCTACGTTTACTAAAATAAATAAAATAAATAAAATTAAGATGATAGAAAAAAGAATTTCTATAACTTTTGATGATAAAACATATTCATGTGATTATCTTATTGGTGCTGATGGTGCCAACAGTGTAGTGAGAAAACTGACATCTAGTTTTAATTATAAAAATCCTGTATTTGCATACGAGGGTTTAGTTGAAAAAAAAGGCACAGATTATCCTACAGAATTTATTTTTAACAAGTATGGGTATGCCTGGATTTTTCCTAAGGGTGATCATTATAATGTAGGAATTGGAAATCTAATTGCTTCGTCTAAGTCTAAAAATCTTACAAAAAAAGACTTACATAATTTTGTATCAGATAGATTTAAATCAAGCAAACTAGAAAATATTACAGCCTTCCCTATTGGTACAGAAGGTGATGATTATAGAGCGCAAAATAATATATTTTTAGTTGGCGATGCTGCTGGACTTGCTGAGTCGCTGCTTGGTGAAGGTATATATAATGCTGTACTATCAGGTAAATTTGCTGGCTTATCAATTGTGGATTCCTATAATAATAATGTTTCAGCAGAATTAACTTATAATAAATTCTTATTGCACCTAACTGATGAATTGAGGCTTTATAGAAAAGGAGCAAAAATACTCTATGGTTTTCCAAGAATAAGTTATTGGATGATGAGATTTGGGCTCGGTAAGAAATTTATGGATGGTTATTCTGAAGGCAAAACATTGTCAGAAATAATGGGGAAAAAGAGTATCTTTGCTAATTAGTTCTTGTCATGCAGTAAGACGCTAGCTCTACCAGCTTGTCTTTATATTCACTGCTCCGTATTTGATCCAAAGAATCAATTGCATTCTGAGTTTGCTCTTCTATCTTATTGTCCATAAAAATATCGGCTTTATATTTTCTGAGTATATTGATAATTATATCTGCAACACTATGATCAGCTTGCTTAAACGAACTTTTAATAATCTTTTGATCAGCTTCGCTTGCATTTTGCATAGCATGAATAATAGGAAGAGTTGTCTTCCCTTCAATTAAATCTTCAATTATATTTTTACCAGTAGATTCTGAATTTCCAAAATAATCTAAATAATCATTTCTCATTTGATAAGCATTACCAAAATGAAGACCAAATTTAGCTAATGACTGAATCTCTTCATCAGTTCCCTTGTTGAGGATTGCTCCTATTTTCATTGAAGCTTGAAAAAGTATCGAGGTTTTCCTAAAAATAATATCCATATAAAGGTTTTCACTGATATCAATATTTCCAATATTCGTTAATTGCATAACTTCACCTTGAGCAATAATATTTGTTGTTTGAGCCAGAGTCTCATAAACAAGAGGACTATTTATTTCAACAATTATCTCAAATGCTCTTGAGTATAAAAAATCACCAACCAAGACTGCTCCTTTGTTACCCCAGATAGTATGAGCTGTATCTATATTGTGTCTAATATGAGACATATCAACAACATCGTCATGAAGCAAAGTTGCTGCATGAATAAATTCCACTACAACTGAAGAATCAATAATTGTGTTCTCTAATCGATTATTAACCGAATAAGCAGATAAAAGCAGTGTAATTGGCCTTAATCGCTTTCCTCCACTTGAAATAATATGATCGCTCATAGTATTAATCATCTCGACTTTTGTCCGAGATCGAGTTTTAAGCTGTTTATCTAAACTCTCAAGCTCAGCCTTTAATAACTTATTTACTGATAATATTGCCATTCTCTTATATTACATACTGATTAGATAAACTGCTAGTTATACTAAAATCATGAAAATAAACAAATATTGTTAATAAAAGTATTTATTAAATGGGCAATACAGGCTAGAATCATTTGTTTTACAGGTAAACAGATGTACGCAATTATTAAAAATGGCTGTCAACAATATAAAGTAGCTGAAGGAGACTCAATTAAGATAGATCTTATTGCTTCACCAGAAGGCAGCTCTATTGCGTTTGAAAATATATTAATGGCGTTTGATGAGAAAAACTCCCTTATTTCTGGCACTAAGCTATCGAGTGTAAAAGTCACCGGTACTGTTAAAAAACATGGTAGATATAAGAAAATTCGTGTAGTAAAATTTAAAAGAAGAAAAGGATACATGAGAACACAAGGACATAGGCAAGATTTTACTGAAGTAAAAATAGAATCAATTAAGTAAGCAAGGTAATAAAATGGCTCACAAGAAGGCAGGCGGAAGTACTAAGAACGGAAGAGATTCGGAGTCCAAGCGACTTGGAGTCAAAAAGTATGGAAGTGAGTTTGTAAAAGCGGGAAATATAATTCTCCGTCAACGCGGCACACCTGTTAAAGCTGGCCTTAACGTTGGTTGCGGTAAAGATCATACTTTATTTGCTACAGCAGATGGTTATGTTGCATTCCAAAGAAAGGGCCTTGGCAGACATAAGTTTGTAAGCGTCTTACCCTCAAAGAATATCTAAATTCTAAAATAATCATATGAAATTTATAGATGAAACCAAAATCTTGGTTAAAGCTGGTAATGGCGGAAATGGCTGTTTGAGTTTTAGAAGAGAAAAATATATTCCATTTGGCGGGCCTGATGGTGGAGATGGTGGTCATGGAGGATCTGTGATTATCCAAGCTAAAGATGGTCTAGATACATTAGCTGATTTTAGAAATAAAAGTAGGTTCGTTGCACCTAATGGTAAAACAGGTGGAGGAAGAAACAAAAAGGGACGATCTGGAGATGATTTAGTAATAAAATTACCTGCTGGAAGTGTCATTTATGATATGGAAACTGAAGAACTTATATGTGATTTAGAAAGAGATGGGCAATCAATTACAATAGCTTCTGGTGGAGAGTTTGGCTTAGGAAATACTCGATTTAAAACATCAACAAATAGAGCTCCTCGAAAGACTACAGATGGTAAGCCTGGCGAAGAGAGAGAACTTAAAATAATATTAAAAGTACTGGCTGACGTAGGATTAGTTGGACTACCAAACGTTGGGAAAAGTTCAATTTTAGCTTCAATAAGCATGGCTACACCAAAAATTGCTAACTATGCATTCACGACTATACATCCAAATTTAGGAGTAGTTCTTATCAATGACTATGAGAAATTTGTTGTAGCAGATTTACCTGGTTTGATAGTTGGCGCATCTACTGGTGCTGGCTTAGGCATACAATTCCTTAAACATATTTCTAGAACAAAGCTATTATTAAATGTGGTTGATATTTCAACAAATAATATTGATAAAGCTCTGCAAGATGTTGATGTAATAACTAAAGAGTTAGAAGATTATGATGAAGATCTGGGTAAAAAAGATAAATGGTATATCTTTAACAAAATTGACCTATTAGATGAAAAAGAGTTAGAAATGTTAAAAAAATCAGTTAATAATAAAATCAAGAAAAATGTTTTTTTTGTATCTGCAAAAGAAAAGGCCGGGCTAGATGAAGTGTGTGAAAATATTATTGAATATTTGAGAGATTTACAGTGAAAGATTGCAAAATGATAGTTTTAAAAATTGGAAGTGCTTTAATTAGTAGTAATGAAAATCTTTCTGATAAATTAATTAAATCTCTTACAGCCCAAATTAATGATTTTATTAAAAAAGGAATGAATTTTGTAATAGTAACATCTGGCGCTATTAGCCAAGGACAAAAAATTTTAAATATTAATCAAAAACCAATTGAACTTGAATCTCTTCAAGCTTTGGCAGCAATAGGCCAACAACAATTAATGGGAATGTATGAGAGATCATTTCAAGATTACAATTTATTAACGGCCCAAGTTTTACTGACGCATGCGGATATGAATGATATACAAAGACACTCAAATGCAAAAGCAACGATAGAGAAGATATTATCTATGAGTGTAATTCCTATTATAAATGAGAATGATGTTGTCGCAACTGATGAGATTAAGCTTGGGGATAACGATGCTTTAGCCGCCATGGTATCAAATTTACTTGATGCCGACTTAATGATCATTTTAACAAATCAACAAGGTTTATATGATAAAAATCCAGATCTAAATAAGGATGCAGTTCTCATAAAGGAATGTAATATCGAGGATATTGATATTAATAAATATGACTCCAACTCGAAAAGTGATGTTGGAACTGGTGGATTCAAGACAAAATTACAGGCAGTGAAAATAGCTTCTGCTTCTGGGACAGATACAATTGTAGCTTCTGGTTTTGAGAAAAATATTTTAACTAAAATTATGAATCAAGAAGATATAGGGACTTATTTTAAGTCTAATTAAAATATTTATGCCAATGCTTTGATATGTGCATTTAGACGTGATTTATGTCTAGCAGCTTTATTTTTGTGAATCAGACCCTTAACTACAAGCTTATCCATTACAGACATGGCTTCTTTAAAATTTGCATTTGACTCTTCTTTGTTCTTATCTGCAAGTGACTTCAACACTTTTTTTATACATGTTCTGAAATTTGATTTTTGAGCTACATTTCTATCTCTAGCCTTAATTGCTTGCCTTACTCTTTTTCTTGCTTGTGCTGTATTTGCCAATGTATTCTTCTCCAATTAAAGGTAAAATAAAACAAGATTATCTCAGTGTAGGTGATTACTGTCAACATTTAGATTGCCCATGATCGACCAAAATAGTGAAAATAGGGAGAATTCTCTAGCTAAATCGTCTTATACCGTAGGTGGGATGACATTTATATCAAGAATATCTGGTTTTATTAGAGATATACTTTTTGCTAATATATTTGGCGCATCATCAAATACCGATGCATTTTTTGTTGCATTTAAAATTCCAAACTTTTTTAGACGGTTATTTGCTGAAGGAGCATTCATTCAGTCTTTTGTCCCTGTACTAAATGACTACAAAGTTAATAATCCGATTGAGTTGAAAAGGTTTATAAGCTACATACAGGGTAATTTGACGTTAATTCTATTTATTATCACTTTTTTTGGTATAATTTTTTCAGAAAATATTGTGAACCTTTTTGCTCCTGGGTTTGAGGTAGGCGGAGGGAGATATTTATTAGCTTCAGATATGCTAAAAATAACTTTTCCATACCTTTTCTTTATTTCACTAACAGCTATGTCAGCAGGAATATTTAACACATTCAACAAATTTTTATTACCTGCCATAACTCCTGTATTTTTAAATATATCGCTAATATTTTCAGCCTTGTATTTAACCAATATTTTTTCTACTCCCATCATAGCCTTAGCTTATGGAGTTCTTATCGCAGGTATCCTCCAGTATATGATACAAATACCGTTTCTTTATAAAATGGATTTATTAGTTGCTCCAAAAATTAGCTTTAAATTTTCAGGTGTGAACAAAGTAATGAAATTAATGTTACCTGCAATACTTGGCACTGCTGTCGTCCAAATAAACTTAATGATAGATTCAATTGTTGCGTCACTTTTAATTAGCGGCAGTATAAGTTGGCTATATTATTCAGATAGACTTGTAGAGCTGCCTTTAGGTGTTTTTGGTATTGCAATAGCAACAGTTATTCTTCCCGCTTTATCAGCAAAATATTCAAAAAAGGATATTTCTTCATATAAATCTACATTAAAAAATGCATTAAATATTTCCGTTATCTTTAGTTTGCCAGCCATGTTTGGATTAATAGTATTATCCAGTCACATTATTGTCAGTTTATTTTATTATGGTAGTTTTACTTTTAATGATACTTTGATGAGCTCTTTGAGCTTAATAGCGTACTCGATTGGATTGCCTGCTTTTATCTTAATGAAAGTCCTATTAACTGCTTTTTTCTCTCGTCAAGATACTAAAACACCCGTTAGATATGGTGTGATAGCCGTGATATTTAATATAGTAATGAATCTATCTGTTTTAACTTATTACTTGCAAAATCCTTTTAGTGGCGCGCATGCATTTCTAGCTTTAGCTACATCACTATCAGCCTGGTTACAGGTTATTTTATTATATAAAAATTTAAGAAAAAGTAATTATCTAGATGAAAGTGCATTTTTTACTAAAACAAGTTATCAGTCATTACTTAGCTGTATTATTATGGCTATAATTCTTAGCTATACACTGATAGATGTTTTAGAATGGGCGCAAAATGTATATTATATTAGAGGCATGTTACTACTTATGTATATAATATTTGGTGCAGCCATATACGCCTCAATGATGTATATACTAGGTTATAAAATTAAAAAGAATTATATATGAAAATATTTAATAGTCTTGATGATATACCTAATAATCATGGTCCCTCATCAATAACAATTGGTAACTTTGATGGTCTTCATATTGGCCATATAAAATTACTTAAAAAAACTATTGATCTTGCAAAAAAAAATAATACTATACCGATAGTATTAACCTTTAGTCCGATGCCTGAAGAATATTTTCAGAATGAATATTTTTTTAGATTAATGAATAATGCTGAAAAGTCAGACTCTATTGAAGATTATGGAATTGAGGAAATAATCTTAATACCTTTTAATGAAGAATTTTCTAAGATGGATGAAAAAAGCTTTATTGATGAGGTTCTTATAAAAAAACTTAATGCGAAACATGTTATCGTCGGAAATGACTTTAGATTTGGGTATAAACGCATAGGCAATGTTAAGCTTTTACAATCATATGGGCATGTCAAAGGCATCAAGGTAACCACAGTTAATTTGGTAGAAATATCAGGTAAAAAAATAAGTAGCACAAGTATACGTAAATTATTAATATCAGGAAAAATATTAGAAGCAAATAATCTACTTAGAAAGCCATTCTCAATTCAAGGTGAAATTATTCATGGCGAAAAGCTAGGTAGAGAGTTAGGGTATCCAACTGCTAATATTGAAATATATAAATCTTATCCAATAAATGGTATATTTTTAGTGGAAGTATTACGTGGGAATAGTGACAAATTATATGGCTTGGCTAGCATAGGAAGCAAGCCTACATTCTCTGGAACTAATGATGTTCTAGAGGTATTTATGTTTAATTTTAAATTAGATATATATGGTGAAATTATTAAAGTAATATTTTTAGAAAAAATTAGAGATCAGATTAAATTTAATACTAAAGAAGAATTGGTAGATCAAATGAAAAATGATCACAATATAGCTTTAAATATTTTGAGAACAAAAAATGAATTATAAGGATACCTTAAATCTTCCATCAACAGATTTTCCCATGAAGGCTAATCTCCCTAATAGAGAGCCTGAGATTTTGAAGCATTGGGATAGCATTAAGTTATATGAAGAAATAAGAAAAAAAAGTAAAGGTTCTAAAAAATTTATTTTACATGATGGTCCTCCATATGCAAATGGAGATATACACATAGGCCATGCTGTTAATAAAATATTAAAAGATATTGTTGTAAAAAGTAAGACAATATCCGGATATGACACCCCTTTTATCCCTGGCTGGGATTGTCATGGTCTCCCAATTGAGCTAATGATCGAAAAAAAACATGGGAAGTCAAAATTTCAAGATGATAAGAATGCATTCAGAAAAGCTTGTAGAGAGTATGCTTCAAAACAAGTAGATCGCCAAAAAATAGATTTTATTAGGCTTGGCGTTTCAGCTGACTGGAATAATTCATATACAAGCATGGATAAAATTTTTGAAGCATCTGCTGTCCGAAGCCTAGCTACTATTATCGCTAATAATCATATATATTTTGGCTCTAAACCTGTTCACTGGTGTATAGAATCTGAATCTGCATTGGCAGAAGCTGAGGTTGAATATCAAGATGTGATATCAGATGCAGTTGACGTGCTATTTAAACTATCAGAACAAGAAATGTTTCTAAAAAAATTTGAAATCAAAACTAATAATGATATTTTTTTCATAATTTGGACTACTACTCCATGGACGCTACCCGCTAACCAAGCAATTGCCATCGGGAATAAAATTGAATATGTTTTAGCCAATATTGGTGATAAATCTATTATAGTAGCTAAAGATTTACTAGAACCTCTGTTAACTAAACTTAGCTTAAAACCTATTAAGATTATACGAAGTATCCAAGGAAAAGAATTGCTAGAATTTAAGGCTCAACATCCTTTTTATAATAAAGAAGTCCCAATTATTAATGCTGATCATGTTACAACTGAAAATGGTACAGGACTTGTTCATATTGCACCAGGGCATGGTCAAGATGACTACATTGCAGGCTTAAAGAATAATCTAGAAGTATTTAACCCTGTAAATGATAAAGGTGTATTTATAAACTCTTTAGAAAAATTTGGAGGGATGCATGTGCGGAAAGTAAATCCCTTAATTCTTGAAGAATTAACTAAAAATGCAAGACTACTCCATCATGAAAAATATTCACATAGCTATCCACACTGCTGGAGATTTAAAACTCCCTTAATATTCAGAGCTACTCCGCAATGGTTTATGAGTATGAATCAGAATAAATTAAGAGAAAATATTTTAAGTACCCTAGAAAGGGTTAATTGGGTACCAGACTGGGGTCATGATAGAATAAAAAATATGATTGAAAATAGGCCTGACTGGTGTATTTCAAGACAAAGATCCTGGGGCGTTCCAATACCTCTCTTTATTCATAAAGATACAAATCAATTACATAATAAAACTGACTTAATTCTTGAAAAAGCAGCAAAAATTATAGAAAAAGGTAATATAGAAGCCTGGTTTGAATTTGATAAAAGCGAACTACTAGGTGAAGACAAAGAAGATTATCATATGGTTACTGATACACTAGATGTGTGGTTTGACTCAGGTATTTCACATTTTTCTGTAATGCAGCAAAGAGACTTAGGTGATACTGCTGATCTATACCTAGAAGGTTCAGACCAGCATCGAGGATGGTTTCAATCATCCTTAATCACTGCCTTGGCAACTACTGGGAAACCACCATATAAGACAGTCCTGACACATGGTTTTGTTGTGGATGCCGAAGGTCAGAAAATGTCGAAATCACAAGGTAATGTGATTGCGCCACAAGCTATCATAAAAGATAAGGGTTCAGATATCTTAAGGCTTTGGGTAGCAAATACAGATTACACAAAAGAGATGAATATTTCTCCAGAAATAATAAAACGTACTACAGAATCTTACAGAAGAATAAGAAACACTATTAAATTTCTATTATCAAATGTGAATGATTATGACGAAACAAAAGAAGAAGTAAAATCCTCAGATATGATGCTTATAGATAAATGGATTATTCAATCTGCCTTAGATTTACAAGAATCAATTAAAAATAATTATGATAATTATAAATTTCATCAAATAGCACAAGATATTCAAAATTTTTGCACAATTCAATTAGGAGGTTACTATCTTGATATCGTAAAAGATAGATTATATACATCTCATAAAATAGGATTAGCAAGAAAATCTTGTCAAAGCGTATGTTTAAAATTATTGAAAATGATTAATCTGTGGATAGCTCCAATTCTATCATTTACTGCAGAAGAAATGTATCGTCATATAGAAGGAGCAAAACTTAAATCTGTATTTTTAGAGGAATGGATTAAGTATGATGTAGAAATGAATGATGAAGAAAAAGACTTGGGTGATATTTTATTTTCTTTAAAACAACCTGTTTCAAAAAAATTAGAGGAGGCTAGAAACAATGATATTATTGGTTCTTCTCTCGACGCAACAATAAGACTAGGAGTTAAGGAAGAAATATACTTAAAATTAGCAGACAAAAGGGATGAATTAAAATTTATTTTTATCTCTTCTGAATGTCATTTAGAAAAAACATTAACAGATAACCCTGTCATAGTTATTGAGAAAAATAATCATGAAAAATGTGATAGATGTTGGCATAGAAATGAATCTGTTGGATCCATACCTGAACATGAAAAATTATGTTCTAGATGCTATGAAAATGTTTTTAATAATGGCGAAACAAGAAAATTAGGCTGATGAATCGTCTATCTATTACTTCTATATCTTTCTTGGTGCTAATAGATTACATATCAAAGCTTTATATAAAAGAACTTGTAATGGAAAATTCTATTATAGTGAATAACTATATAATACTAGAAATATATTATAATAAAGGAGTGGCTTTTAGTTTTTTAGACTCTAGCTCATTATTTATAAACTACTCAGTTACATTTATAGTAGCAGTAATTATTTTAGTAATATTTTCATTGTTTATTAAAAATTATAAAAATTATAATACATTCGAGTATTCCTCATATATCTTAATTCTGGGAGGAGCATTGGGGAATTTTTTAGATAGGTTACTCAATAACTCAGTCTTAGATTTTATAATAATTCATTATGACAATATCTATTTCCCGGGAATATTTAATTTAGCTGATATGTTTATTACAATTGGCGCCCTTCTTCTTTTTCTTTCATATTTTACAAATAAAGAGAGAATATGATTAAATTTAATTCTTTGGTTAAATTACATTATTCAATATCTAATATAAATAATATAATATTTGAATCTACTTTTGACTCTGACCCTGTTCTAGTAAGAATTGGTGATGGGACATTACCGATAAAATTAGAGATGACTTTATATGGACTAGAAACAGACCATGAACAGATAATGACTCTACAACCTAAAGATGCTTTTGGGCTCAGAGATGAAAATCATAATAAAACTCTAGAGATAAGCATATTTCCTAACATAGAGATGGTTAAAGTAGGAAATATAATAGAAATTGATGTTAAAGAAAAAGATGGAAAAGTCTCCCCTGCCTTTGCTATGATAAAACAAGTTAATGAAGACAATGTTTTGTTAGATTTAAATCACCCATTGGCTGGACATGAAATTATATTTAAGGTAAAAATTATCAATATCGATGAATAATATTTTCTCAGAAACTAGACTTATTTTAGCTACACCTCGTGGTTTTTGTGCTGGAGTCGAAAGAGCGGTAGACATAGTTAATAAAGCTATCGATATCTTTGGATCTCCTATATATGTAAAACATGAAGTTGTTCATAATAAATATGTAATAGAAGACCTTGAGAAAAGAGGTGTTTTATTTATTGAAGATATTAATTTAGTTCCAGAAAACTCAATTCTTATTTATAGCGCTCATGGTGTTTCAATAAAAGTTAAAAAAGATGCTGAAAAAAGAAATCTTAAAATATTTGATGCTACATGCCCATTGGTTACAAAAGTTCATTTAGAAGTACATAGATATTCTCAGACTAATACTGATGTTGTATTAATTGGTCATAAAGGTCATCCAGAAATAGAAGGGACCCTAGGGCAATATAAATCACCAAATGGAAAAATACATCTGATAGAAAGCATAGATGATATAGATAAACTTCGAATAGAGAATAAAAATTTAGCCTATGTCACGCAAACAACACTTTCTATAGATGATACTAAAGATATAATAGCTAAATTAATAAAAAAATATTCTCATATTCAATCACCAGCTAAAAGTGATATTTGTTATGCAACACAAAATAGACAAGATGCGGTTAAATCCATATTAAAATATTGTGATTACTTACTAGTTATTGGGTCGGTGAATAGTTCTAACTCAAAAAGATTGGTAGAATTAGCACTAAAAAATAATATTCCCTCTAAGCTTATAGATAATAAACATGATATAAATTTAGAAGAACTCCAGGATAATAAAAATATTGGTATTACTGCTGGTGCCTCAGCCCCCCAAATACTGTTGGATGAAGTAATAGATTACCTAGTAAAGAATGGAGCAGTTTTAGGTAATATAAAACAAGATACTATTATAGAAGACATAACCTTTAGTATTCCTAAGGAACTTAGAGATTTATAAGTCGTGAGTAGTATTCTCATCTAAATTATCATTTGGTGGAGAATAAGCTGGATCATTTGGGTTTAGAAAAATAAACTCATGCTTGCCTTTTTCTAACTCTACATAGTCTAGTTTACAATTTTTAAGATTCAACATCGATCCAGGTGATATAATAATTTCAACTTTATTAATCTTCAGACGCAAATCTTCTTCCTTGGATTGATCAAAACCCATCATATAGTTATATTTACCATCGCTGGCAATACTGACTGCTATTCTCAATGGCCAATCCTTAGAGTCAGTCGACTCAGAAGATTTAATTATCTGAGATGCTGCTGCATCAGTAATTTCAAATATTTGTTTTTGTTTCATTATTTTTTATACAATATATGAAGTTCAAATAATTTTCAATCCATCTAGATTGAGCTGTATCTCTCAAATGGCTATAAGAAGCGACAAGATTTTTATATAATATACCATCATGCTTGCTATTTATACCATATCCTCGCATGACTTTAAAACCATAAAAAGAGACCTTGTTTTTTATCTTGATATCAGAGTAATGAAATTCATGGCATTTAACTATATCACCTTTATCCATCCAAGGATGTTTTTCATTGACCATAAGCTCTACATATCCTCTGCCTATAGGTTTATCAAACATTTCAATATTGCCTTTTATAATTCCAGTCATTTTAAATTTTTTTGTCCTTGTTTTTATTGACTCACATAGATACATTAAGCCTCCGCATTCGGCATAAACAGGCATGCCTGAATTTATAAAACTAGAGATAGATTTGATCATAGAACTATTTTTATATAATTTATCGGCGACCCTCTCAGGAAAACCACCCCCAATAAAAATTCCGTCAACTTTCGGTAATGACTTATCTTTGAGAGTATTAAAGTAAATAATTTTTACACCATAAGATTTAAATTTATCAAGATCATCGGGATAATAAAATCCAAAAGCTTGATCTAATGCAATACCAATTTTTAAATCAGAATATTTTTTATGTTTAGTAACTATTTTCGGTATAGTTTTAATTTTTGCATCGGCAGATTTATGAGAGAAATATTTTATATCAATTGATGATTTTATTATCGATGATATATTTTTGATTATTTTTCTAGTACTAGTGTTTTGAAAGACAGGTTCTAGACCGAGACTTTTTTCTATAATACTTAAGTTTTTATTTTTATGAACAGACCCGATGACTTTAAATTTTGTAAATTCATTTACTGCATTTATTATCTTACTTTCATGTCGCTCACTTACAATATTATTGAGAATAATTCCTTTATATTTTATTTTTGAGTCGAAATTTTTATATCCTTGAAGTAAAGGTGCGATGCCTCTTGTTATGCCAGAACAATCAAGAACCAATATTACCTCTAATTTTAAAAGATGCGCTAATGATGCGTTGCTATCAATACCATTCAAGCTAACTCCATCAAATAAACCTTTATTTCCTTCAACAATAGAGATATTTTTTCCATGAGATGCGCTCTTATATAATTTTCTAATCTCTGAGTTAGTCATTGTAAAAAAATCTAAATTATAGCATTTAGCTTTTGATGCTTGGCTAAGCCATAGTGGATCAATATAATCAGGGCCTTTTTTAAAAACTGCCAAAGAATCAATGTTGCTTAATACTGAACATAGGCCAGTGGCAATTATAGTTTTTCCAGATGATTTTTTAGTAGACGAAATAAGGTATGATTTCACGGTATTCTAGCTACCAGTAGTTTTATCACTAGGTTCTGAAGAATGCGAGCTAGATATCATAGTAGGTAAAAATTTAAAATTAGCAATTCCTATTAAGGTGATGATTAGTGCTAATGCAACACCACCAATTCCTAGTCCAAACTCATATATTGAAGGTATATAGGAGTGCACAACATTATCATAAAATGAAGAATCTATAATGATATGATCTGGAAATATTGTTAATGGATATGCTTGCCCTCCAATAATAATTACATACATTGCGATGAAACTACCTAGTAAAATCAAAAATGATGCTATTGTTAAAGCCAGATGTGTACCAAACTTATTCGAAGAAAGGATTATAATCGGCAATACTATCCCAATGATAACTTGTCCAAGCCAAAATGATAACGTATAGATCCCGCCTGAAGATAATATAAATATCTCAAAATCCCAATGTTTCGCGATATACATGTTGGTTACATGATATAAGCCAAGGAAATATAAGTTAGCGAATAAAAACATAACGCTTAACTTTTTAAGATTATCTAAAACATCTTTAGGAATATAAGTATTATGAAATTTGCTTATTATTCTTAATACTAGATAATAAACCGCGGTTCCATAGAGTAGTGACATAACTATGAAGAGTGGCGCTAATATTGCTGTTGAATATGCTTCTCTAGCAACAAGAAAACCAAAAATAGAACCTGTGCCAGTAGTCAATATTATCCTCCAACCAAAGGCGAATGTACCCATAAATTTAGAATACTTATTAACTTCACGATCCAACATTGTCCAGATATAAGCTGCAAGCACAACTGCAAAGCCAGAATACAAAAATATATTCCAAGAAAATATTGATACAAAATTATAAGTTGTCATAGCAACAATTAGCCGATTAGGGCGCCCTAAGTCTAACACTAAGATTGCAAGACCTGCTATCAAAAAAGAAATAGCTAGTAAAGCAGATAATGGAGCAAGAGGTTTATATAGTTTCTTATCAAAAACTGATGATATAGATGCAATATTTAAAACACCTGAGGCAATAACAATTAAAAGCACAGCAAATATATGAGGTAAACCCCAAACAATTTGATTATTCATTCCAGTGACATAATGTCCTTCCAATTCCATATAGTGGGAACATCCAAAGCCAATAAGTATAAAAATACCTAAAAGGATAAAATTAGACCAAAATATTTTTGGATCAATAATGAATTTAGTAAAAGTAATTTTATCCATTATGATTAAAATCCTGAGTAAGTTACTCTTTGTTTAAGCTTTAAATCTTCTCTTAGACGCCTACTAGGTTTGGCTTGCATTGCAAGACTCACTCTACTATTTGGGTCAGCTAAATCACCAAAAGTAATCGCATGGTGTCCTTCTTTCATACAAGCTTCTTCACAAGCAGTTGTTTCAGAGCCATGGTCTATTCTGTTAACGCAAAGATTGCAACTTTCAACGCAACCTTTCCCTCGTGGAGCACTTGTTACTTGTTCTGTTAGATTTTCGTGTACAAATGATCTAGCTTTAAATGGGCAAGCCATCATGCAATATCTACAACCAATACATGTATGCTGATTAACCATGACAATACCATCTTCTCTCCTAAATGATGCTCCGGTAGGGCAAACATCGACGCATGGAGGGTTTTCACAGTGCTGACACATCATTGGTAATGTTGTAACTTTATCAGTCTTAATATCTTTAATTTGAAGTTTCCTAATCCATTGCGAATCAGTCTCTGGCCTATCAAATCCATAGAGTCCATTCTCATCTACGCACGCCTCTACACAAGCAGTACAGCCATCTACGCATTTATTAACATCAACATTAATAGCCCATTTTGTTTTAGCGCTAACTTCCAGATCTAAAGGTTTGGCAGCAACAGCTTTAGGAATAAGATCAGGTATGATATATACAGCTGAAATAGCTGTAACAGATTTTACTATAAACTCTCTTCTTGTTAGTTCCGCACTATTTCTCATAATTAGTCTCTTTATAATATTCTACTAAATTATTTGCAGTAGATTCAATGTGTATATTTTGATTATGACCTGTAGATTTAATTTTTGATGAATTATCTCTAGGGACAGTTGCATGACATGAGAAGCAATCTATGTTTACTGCTGTTTTTACATGACAAGTTTGACAAAACTGACCTTCAGCATTCACAGGAATAGCCTTTCCTTTTTCATCATGAGAAACATGACAATCTATACAATTTGCTAAACTATGGTTTTTAGTTCTTATTCCCTTTTCAACTGTATTTTCGCGCTGATGGTAAAGAAATTCAAAATGCTCTTTTTGCATAACTTCTGTAGGTTCTACGCATTGATCCAATTTATCAGCTTTAGATTCACCTATTAAAGAATGCTTTCCATCATCATGTGAATACGAAGAAATAGGAATAAATACCATTATTGAAATAGCTAATATTTTAGTAAGTTGGGACACAATCTCTCTCCTAAGTTGCTACCAATTAATTAGCTTTACTAATTACTCGCCTAGACCCATTTTAATATATCCAGTTGGACAAACATCGGCGCAAATATGACACCCGATACATTTATCATAATCGGTATCAACATATCTACCCATTGTAGATTCATCTTTTTTAACACGGAAGACTGCATCTTGAGGACAGTAAATTACACAATTATCACACTCAAAACACATCCCACAACTCATGCATCGTGACGCTTCTTTAATTGCATCTTCTTCTGTAAAACCAATAATTCTATCTTCATAGTGGTCTATAACATCATCCCCAGAAGGGACAGCTTCGCCTCTTTTTAATCTATCTTCTTTCTCAAAGTGTCCTAAAAACAATTCAGTAGAAGGTATAACTTCTTGAGATGAACGATCTTCATAATTATGAATTACAGATTTACTAGTATCTGTACCTGTTAGAGACGCAGGATCTTCAAAAACTGGTTTATACTCTTCCGGCTGTTGATCTGTTTCTCTTAACTTATCTAATAAACTGAAATGATGCACATCAACTTTAGGTCTGCGTTTAAAATCTTTGTTTTCAAAAAAACTTTTTATAGACTGCGATGCTATTGAGCCCTGACCTATTGCCGTAGTTAATAAATGCGGTCTAACAATATCGCCAGCCACAAAATGTCCTTCTTTAGTTTTATGTCTATAAAAATCATCGACATCAAAAAAACCATAATCATTACCCAGAGCTTCTAAACCTTCTATGTCTGGTGATTGACCAATAGCTGAAACAATTAAGTCAGCCTCAATTCTTTGCTCAGATCCTTCAACAGGGACTGGCTTATTGTCTTCAAAAGCACATTTAGCAATAATTATTGCAACTGCTCTGTTATTCTCATCTTTCTCTATTCTGACTGGTATAACACCATTAATTATTGTTACTCCTTCATGAATAGCATCATTAACTTCTTGTTCAGCAGCCGTCATTTCTTCTTTTTGGAATAGAGAAGTTAATGTAACTTCCGCGCCCTCTTTGATAGCTGATTCTGAAACATCTTGTGCAACATAACCATGTACAATAGCTTCTGGACTTTCTTGGTCATTCATAGTTGAAATATGTCCAAGTCTTCTAGCAACCGATACTACGTCTATTGAAGTATCACCACCACCAACACAAACAACTTTTTTAGACCCAACTTTTAATCTGCCTTGACAAAAAGCTTCTAGAAATGCTACTCCACTTAAACAATTCTCAGCATCGCTTCCTTCGATTGGTAGAGCTTTGCCATTCCAGCAACCTATAGTCCAAAGTACTGCATCATATGCATCTTCAACTTCTTCCATCGGTATATCTTTGCCGACTCTCTTGTTTAAAATAACTTCTATATCACCCAAATCAAGAATACGCTTAATTTCAGCATCCAATATATCGCGTGGCGTTCTATAGTTAGGGATTCCATAACGCATCATTCCACCTAAGTCCTCACGCTCTTCAAAAATTGTAGAGGCATAACCCATTTTACGTAATTGAAATGCAGCAGATAGACCAGCTGGTCCTCCACCAATAATTGCCACTCTTTCCTTTAATAATTTAGGAGCAGATTCAAATTTATAATTTTCTTTAAAAGCTTTATCACCAATGAATTGTTCGACAGCATTAATACCAACATAGTCATCTACTTCGTTTCTATTGCATCCACTTTGACAAGGTGCTGGACAAACTCTCCCCATTTGAGATGGGAAAGGATTCGCTGTAGTAGATCTTCTAAACGCATATTCAGACATGCTCATTCCTTCTGGAGCTTTTTCAATTCCTCTTACAATTTGTAACCATCCACGTATGTCTTCACCAGATGGGCAACTGCCTTGGCACGGAGGTGTTTTATGAATATAAGTTGGACATTTATGTGATGTGTCTTCTTTGAAGATTTGTTTTGAGAAGTCAGAATATTCGTGATTACCCTCTTCATATCTTCTGAAGGTACTTTCCTCTTTCATCGCATTTATTGTTTGTTCTAGCTTAGTCATGATTATCTCACACTTTATATAAGTTTATTCTTCTTCTCTAATATTGGATAATTATAGCATAAGAGCTTTAGCTCTAAAGCTATTTTTTAGTCATTATCAGGGCATCACCAACAAGTTGATGTAAACTGATAATTTGGTCTAATTCAAAACCATAATACTGGAATGCTTTTGAAAACTGGCTCTTACAAATGGCACATATTGCAGCCATATGCGTCACTCCATGGTCTTCTACAACCCTTTTTAAAGCTTCCATTCTGGGTTGAGCGCCTTTCATCCTAAGCTCAATCAAATCATCCGTTAAAAGGCCGCCACCACCACCGCAACAGAAGGTTTTTTCCATAATAGTGTCATCATCCATATCATAAAAATTATTAGTTGTAGCTTTTATAATATCCCTTGGGAGACTGAATTGGCCACCCATGACATCACCCATGCCTGAGGCTCTCGCTACATTGCAAGAATCATGAAATGTAATGACTTTCCCATCATTCGCAGATTTATCAAATTTTAGTATGTTTTTATTAATAAGGTCGTGAGTAACCTCACAAATATGCTGTGGTACGGGATATCTTGGATCCAAAAAGTCAAACGGGCCTGCTAATGTATTCAAAAAGCTGTAGGCAACTCTCCAGGCATGACCACACTCACCAAAAACAATTCTTTTAACACCTAATTCTAATGCAGCTTCACGGATTCTCAGGGCTAGCTTTCTCATATTGTCATAACTACCAATGAACATACCAAAATTTGCTGCTTCACTTGCATACGAACTTAATGTCCAGCTAATGCCAGCTTCATGAAAAACTTTTGCATATCCAATCAAACCATCAACATGTGGTTCTGCAAAAAAATCTGCAGAAGGTGTAATAAGTAGTACGTCCGCCCCTTTAACATCTAATGGGAATTTAACATCTATTCCTGTTTCTTCCTCTACGTCTTCCTCTAGTCCCTCTAAAGTGTCTGCTAAAGCAGGTTTAGGCAAGCCTAGATTGTTACCTATTTTATTAGCTTTACCAATTATCTCATTACAATACTTTTGTCCTACTCCAACAGAATCCATAATTTCTCTAGCAGCCATTGAAATTTCAGCGGTATCTATTCCTATTGGACAAAAAACAGCACATCTTCTGCACTGTGAACACTGGTGATAATAAGAATACCAATCATCTAAGACTTCTTTTGTTAAATCTACGGCACCAACAAGTTTAGGAAAAAATTTTCCAGGTAAAGTAAAATGTTTTCGGTATACTCCGCGCATTAAATTTTGTCTGCCAACCGGCATATTATTAGGATCTTTAGTCCCTAGATAATAATGGCATTTATCAGTACAAGCACCACATTGAATACATGAGTCCATATAGACTCTAAGTGACCGATATTTTTTCAGTAAATCACCCATCTTATCAAGTGCTACTTCTTCCCAATTTTCAACTAATTCACCAGGATAACCTAGCGATTTTTGGAATTCTTCTTTTGATTTAAAAGGCGCTAAATGTGATGTAGCTTCTTCTACTAATTTAGGGATTGGTGTATATTCTTTTAAAATAGGTTTTTCGAATTCTTTTACTGCCATAATATAACCTACTTTTTAGACTCTAATTTTTTTGCCCAATCTGATATATGCCTTTGATCACGCGCGTTATCAGTTTGATTTCTGGTGGGACTAAAAAATAGTCCTGGCGCATGTAATAATTTACTATAAGGGAATATTATCATCAAAAGCAATACAAGAGAAAGGTGTAATAGTAATATAAAATCACTGGGTAGTTCCGACCATTGGAAATACATAAGCCCAATGAAAAACATTTTTACAGCATAAATATCTGTATGGAACCATTTCATTAATAGTCCTGTAACTGCTATAGCAATTATAAGTATTAACATTAAATAATCTGATGGATTAGAGATATATCGCACTCTATCTACGAATATTCTTCTAGCTAATAATCCAATTAATCCAAAGACCATCATGTACCCAGCATAATGACCAGCGGCTTGAACAATTTCCCATGAAACCCAAAACCACACCGGATCAGTGAAATATCTTAGATGTCTTAGAGCAGCCAATAACAATGCAAAATGGAAAAGCCAGCCAAATAACCATGTCCATTTAGTTGCTGAAAATAAACTTTCAAAAAATACAACTTCACGGAATAATCTAATAGCAACACCACTTTTAGTCTTAGGTGCTGGGGGAGTTGGAATTTTTAAAGGTGATGGAATTATAGAATATTCATAAATTCTATATCCCAAACCTATAAAGAGAATTAAAGTAGCCACATAGAATGATATTCCATAGAATATGGTCACAAATGACATACCTTATCTCTCCTTATTTCGGTATAAAGTTTATACGCAACCAGTTGGTTTTGGTAACCCAGCAAACTTACAAGCTTGTTTTCCTGGTCCATATGGAAATAACTCATAAAGATATTTACTATTGCCTTTATCTTTACCAAGTTTTTTTCCTACTGCTTTAGTTAAAACTCTAACAGCTGGTGCAATTTGATATTCTTCATAGTATTCACGTAGAAAATTAATAATATCCCAGTGATCATCAGTAAGATCAATATCGTCTTCTTTGGCCATTGCTGTAGCCAAATCTTTTTCCCACAGACTTAGATCGGCTAAGTACCCTTCTTCATCTGTCTCAAAAGATTTTCCATTTACTTCTATCGGCATAATTTACTCCTCTAATTTATAACCAGTTTTGAATTTTTTCATTCTCTATGGTCAGATTAACAAAACCTTTATAATCTATTACCTCTATATTAGAGATTAGAGAGCTTTTATCAAGTCCTCTTGCTTTTAAATCTGGGCCTAACACATATATTTTTGTTGTTTTTTGTGCATTTATAACACTGTCTGAAACACTAGTATTTTTAAGAGCTCCATAAACACCATCCTCAATCAGAAGAATTGAAGAACTTTCATCAATTAATCTAAGACAGGTTTCTAAGCTATTTTTTTCAAAAGGTGATTTATTTACTGTGTGTAACATTAGAAATTAAATATAACCTCGCTATCTGTAATAAGTTTTTTCATTTCAGCACTATCGATAACCTTAACATCGACGGATAAGTCATCTTCCGTCAGACCTCTTAATTCAAGTGATTCTTTTTCTACATATAATTTTTCTACATCATACATTTCTAAAGCTGAAAAAATTTTAGAAAAGTTTTTAGTATTAATTTCTGAGGTATCTTGATCTTTTTTTAATTGGAAAACACCATCATCTATAAAAGCTAGACTAACATCTTGTTCAAATGCAGCCCCTATTAAAACAACTTCAAGTGCTTCATGAGCATAAACTGTTCCATGAGGAGCTCGTCTATTTATATATAGAAACTTTTTAACTACCCCACTTTCTAATTCTTCTTCCATTTAATCACCAAAAGTTATTAAACGTTCAGTTTGAACGCCTGCTTCTATAAGCTGTCCTAATCCCGATATTCTAAATTTTTCTGCAATATTATCTGCATCTTTTTTATTTCTTTTCATTTCATCCGGGTCAACCATTCCACGTCTTTGAGCTGCTGCTACACAGAGGACAAGATCAATCTCATGCTCTGCAGCTAGTTCTGACCATCTATTGGGAATATGTCTATCATCTTGAGGTGGTGTTGCTAGTCTTGTCCCATTATTTACACCATCATGATAGAAAAAAACACGAAAAATTTTATGCCCTTCTTCTATTGCAGCTTTTGCAAATAGATATGCGCTATCAGATGCTTGATGTTGATAAGGGCCTTCGTTAACTAATATACCGAATAACATAAACAATCCTTGTTTAAAATCTAATGTATGTAGAAGAGTTTAGAGTTTTTCTGCCACCACGCCAGTTATCAATATGATACTTAGTAAATGGAAGTTCTGTTAATTCAAAAAATCTTGGCCAACCTATCCTTTCAATCCAGTCGTTGATACGTTCCCAATCCTTTGCGTCTTCTTTATACTTTGAAAGAATTCTTTTAACAATTGCAGTAGCTTCTGGCCATCTTGGCGGATTATTAGGTATTCCTGCTGCCACTAATTTTTGGAAAGTTGGTTTGCTACGAGCATTTGAGTGATTACCACCAACCCAAATTGCTAACTTACTATGTTCCGGATCATTGATTTGCATTGGTGGACATGGAGGGAAACAAGCACCACAACAGATACATTTTTTTTCATCCACTTCCAACGAAGCTTGTCCATTTACCATTGCTGGTCTAATAGCAGCTACAGGGCACCTTGCTACAACCGATGGTCTTTCGCATACATTTGATACTAAGTCATGGTTAATTTTTGGTGGTTTAGTGTGCTGTATATTAATTGCAATATCACCTTGTCCGCCACAATTAATTTGGCAACAAGATGTAGTCATATGCACTCTATTAGGCATATCATTATTTTTAAATTCATCTATTAGTTCATCCATCATAGCTTTCACTACACCAGATGCATCAGTTCCAGGGATGTCACAATGTAACCACCCTTGTGTATGCGAGATCATTGCAACACTATTTTTAGTGCCTCCAACAACAAAGCCTTCTTTCTCAAGGGCTTCTATTAATGGCTCTACTCTTGAAGCGTCTTTGAGCATATACTCAATATTACTTCTAATTGTAAATCTTACAAATCCATCGGCAAACTTATCACCAATATCGCATAGTGTGCGTAAAGTGAATACATCTAAAATTCTCTGAGTTCCAGCTCTCACTGTCCAAATCTCATCACCACTTTTAGCAGCATGCCTTAATACGCCAGGTCTAGGGTGATCATGCCATTTCCACTGACCAAAATTTTTACGCATCGTTGGATGCATGTATTGGAAACCATCTGGTGCACCCGTTTCAATTGGCGCTCTCATTTGTTTTTTTTCTGTTTTTACTTCTGCCATAATCTTATTTCTCGTTAAGCTGTATCTTTATCTTTAGCGTCTGCTCTTTCATACCATTTAACTGCCTCTCCATCCCATCCGTCACCTCTAAAGTAACTAGATTCTCTAGGATTTCCAACCATGTTAGGGTCTACTTCAATTCCTATTCCTTCTAAAAAGTTTACGAGACCAATTCTTTCAATCATTTCTCCGCATCTTTCATGTTCAAGCGCATTATCAGCCCAAAAATCTATTGATTCTTCAGCAATTTCAACGAGCTTATCCCAATCTTCTTGTGATTCTAATTTCATGAAAGGCACTATTACCGTTCCCATTAAATCACCAATTTTTAAAGTTCTTTTGCCACCCATAAGAACAGTCGCACCTTTATCGTCGCCAGGCTGAAATGCTTTAGGTACAACATTAAGACAATGCATACACTTCACGCAATTTTGGTTATCAATTGTTACTGAATCATCATCATTCAAAGAAATAGCATTAGTAGGACATCGCGTAACTATATTATCAATTACATGCTTTCTTCCTTTCAAACCAACATACTCTTTAAATTCAGCTTGATCGATTTTAATGTCATCTCTCCATGTTCCAATAATCGACATATCCGCTCTTTCTATTGAGTTCATGCAATCATTTGCACATCCAGAAACCTTAAATTTAAACTTATATGGTAATGCAGGTCTATGCATATCATCTATAAAGTTATTAACTAATAATCTATGTGCCTTATGCTCATTAATGTTTGACATCTCGCATCTGCCCGCACCTACGCATGACATTGCTGTTCTAACGCATGG
>JAQWOB010000019.1 GCA_029246085.1 Gammaproteobacteria bacterium | reverse complement strand
GGCTAAAGGTTTATTTTCAGCGTTTATAGTTTATCAGCAGTTTAACGAGTTACCGAAGAGCTCGACATGCACTTCAGGAATTGCAACCCCACGTCGAAGCCAGGTCGTCCCCTAAAATTAGTTTTATATCCTATATCTAATAATACACATACGCAATTGATATTAACTAGATTTAATTTATTTTTTTATATCAGACTTGAAGTAATACTTAGAAATTATTCAAGGTATGCTTAATACTAATAATATCAGGATTATTCATAACCTTGAGAGGTTACTGCCATTAATATCTTTTATTACGACTAAGGAATACCAATAGTCCTAAAACTGTATTAAAATGTAGACTCAATTATGCTTCAAAATAAAAATATACTCTTAGATATAACCAAGCGAAAGGATAATAACAGAGACCCATTTCATTACTTCCTTGTCTATAAGGTTCAATATGAAAAAAATCTCAGTATAGAAGAGTTAAAGACTTTAAGTCATTTATTGAATACAGCTAGAGAATTGAACAAAGGGGATATAACTAGTAATAGTATATTAATAACAAGTAGATCAGGTATCTTATCTCCATGGGCAGAAAAAGCTAAACAGGTTATTATTAATTGTGGACTTAATGATAGTTTAAGTATCGAGCAGATTAAATTATATCAATTTAATGGGAAAGCTGCTTTTAAGAGTGCAAGCAGTAATCTTGATCTAGTATACGATAAAATGACTCAATACTGTCTCACTACAAAAATTGATATTCAAAAGTATTTTGAAAAAGAAAAATTACGTGAAAAGAGTAAGAGATCAGAAATAATTCCATTATCCAAATTAAATAAATATAATAAAACAATGGGCCTAGCTCTTAGTGAGTTAGAGATTATTTATTTAAAGAAAATGTATACCAAGCTTAAGAGGTCACCAAAAGATATAGAGTTGATGATGTTTGCCCAAATTAACTCTGAACATTGCAGGCATAAAATATTTAATTCTAAAATTGTTCTAAAAAACTCTAAAGAAGATAATTCTTTATTTAAATTAATTAAGAAAACTTTTAAGAAAACTAATAAAGATGTGGTATCTGCATATACTGATAATTGCTCGATCATAAAATCTAATAGAGTAAATTTTTTACATACTGATATTGTAAGTAAAAAATATAAATATAAAAAAGAAGATGGCTTATATATTGTTAAAGCTGAAACTCATAACCATCCAACAGCAATTTCTCCACATGCAGGTGCGGCTACAGGATCAGGGGGAGAATTAAGAGATGAGGGTGCAACAGGAAGAGGGTCGATACCTAAGGTTGGATTTACAGGTTATACATTATCAAACTTATGTATACCGAAAGATAATAATAGTTGGGAAAAAAATACTATAGGCACTCCTGGAAGGATTAAATCACCTTTAGATATTATAGTTGAAGCACCAATTGGAGCTGCTTCTTATAACAATGAATTTGGAAGACCTAATATATTTGGTTATTTTAGAACATGTGAATTTAGTCCGATCATTAAAAAATCTAGCATTAAGAGCATTGGATACCATAAACCCATAATGATTGCCGGTGGTGTTGGAGTTATAAGAAATAATCATATATATAAAAATAAGTTAGACCAGGGGGATTTGATTATTATTTTAGGCGGTCCTTCTTATCTTATTGGGCTTGGTGGAGGCGCGGCATCATCGTTATCATCTGGCTCAAGTAGTGAGAACTTAGATTTTTCATCTGTACAAAGAGATAATCCAGAAATTGAAAGAAGATGCCAAGAAGTTATTAATCAGTGCGTGTATTTAGATAAGCAGACGCCTATTAAAAGTATTCATGATATTGGAGCTGGAGGTTTATGTAATGCTGTTCCGGAAATAGTTAATGATTCTGGTAGAGGTGCGAAAATCATGATGTCTAAGATTCCTCTTGGCGAATCATCAATGAGCCCTCTGGAAATATGGTGTAATGAATCTCAAGAAAGGTATGTGATAGTAATTGATGGTAAAGATTTGAGTCTTTTTGATTCTATATGCGTTAGAGAAAATTGTCCTTACTCTTTAATTGGAAAAGTAACCACTGCTAAAAACCTTATAGTGTATGACGTGGATGACAAAACAAAAGTAATTGATTTACCAATGAGTTATCTTTTAGGTAAGCCTCCAATTAAACCTATTAATATTATTGGTTATGATCACAAAAATCATAGTAACAGGCACACTTATATAAATTTTAAAAAATGCGTAGAAGGCGTATTGTCATTACCAGCAGTAGCGGACAAAGGATTCCTTATTACGATTGGTGACAGGTCGGTGACAGGGTTAGTTGCACGAGATCAAATGATTGGAGCTAATCAAGTACCTGTTTCTAATGTGGGTGTAACAATGTCCGACATAGGTTCTTCAAGTGGACAAGTCATTACAATGGGTGAAAGACCATCTCTCGCAATTACAAATCCAGAAGCTTCGGCAGAAATTGCATTTGGTGAAGTTATAACTAATATTTCATGTTCATATATAAAAGATCTTTCTAAAATAAAATTGTCAGCAAATTGGATGGCATCATCTAAAAATAGTAATGAGATTGAAAGTCTTTATTTAGCTGTTAAAAAGATATCAACTCTATGTACTTCAAATAATATTACTATACCAGTTGGAAAAGACTCATTATCAATGAGCACATCATGGAAAAATAAAAAAACATCATATAATGTTGAAAGTCCAGTAAGCCTTGTTCTGTCAGCATTCTGCTCTATAGATAATGTTAATGATGTTATTACTCCTGACCTGAAAGGTAATGGGGAAATTTTTCTAATAGATATATCTGAAGGCATGGAACGCATGGGCGGATCATCCTTGCATCAAATACATAATATTATTGATTCAGATGTTCCAAGAATAAATAAACCTCAAAATATTGAGTTATTCTTTAATTTTATTCAATCACTTATAAAATCAAAAACTATTTCTGCATATCATGATAAATCAGATGGAGGTTTATTTACAACGTTAACTGAAATGGCTATTTCAGGGAATATGTCTTTAGATATCTTTAAAAGTTTAGAAAAATATTTTGATGTCACTCATATGACAAAATTTTTCTTTAATGAGGAGTTAGGCGCTGTAATAGAAGTGCCTAAAAAAAATATAAATATATTTAATAAGTTAATTCAGAAAAATGAGGTTGAGGCATTGGTTACTCCATTAGGAAGATCAGTAAAATCATTGAACCCTAGTTTATTAATAAAATCATATGAAGATATATCATTCTCCTTAGAAACATTAAGAAAATATTGGAGCAGCCTTTCTTATAAGATTCAAAAGATTCGTGATAACCCTATAACTGCAAGAGAAGAGTATAATAACAAAATATCCTCTCATAGGAATCTAAAACCAATAGAGAATAAAGTTAATTTTTTAACAGGTAGCGTAAAGATTAAAAAAGCTAAATTAAATAGAAAGCCAAAAGTAGCAATTCTCAGAGAGCAAGGTGTTAATGGGCATAAGGAAATGGCGCATGCATTCATGATGTCAGGATTTGAGGCTCATGATGTGCATATTAATGATATCTTGAAGGGCAACGTAGACATGCAATCTTATGAGGGATTAGCGGCCTGTGGTGGTTTTTCATATGGTGATGTTTTAGGTGCAGGAAAAGGCTGGGCGAGTAAAATACTTTATAACAATAAGATAAAGGATCAATTAGAAATATTTTTTAATGATAAAAATAAATTTGGACTTGGTATATGTAATGGCTGCCAAATGTTTTCACAACTTCATTCGATAATACCTGGTACCGATCATTGGCCTTTGTTTGATAAAAATAAATCTAATCAATTTGAGGCTAGACTGTCAAGAGTTAAGATAAATAAATCTAAATCATTGTTGATGAATGGAATGGAAGGGTCGATATTACCAATAATAGTCTCGCATGGAGAAGGGAGGGCTGTATTTTCAAATAAAAAAAATACAAGTAATGCTATAATCAGTTATGTTGATAATAATAATAAAAAAACAACAGAATATCCATTCAATCCAAACGGTTCAGATAATGGATCAAATGGTTTTACAAACAGTGACGGAAGAATAACTATCATGATGCCGCACCCGGAAAGATTATTTACATTAAATCAGTATTCTTATCATCCTGCTAATTGGAAAATATCGCCGTGGTCTAAAATATTCATTAATGCGAGAAATTGGTTAAAGTGAAAATATTTAATAAATATAATTTAGATAAAGAGAATAAGATTACAGATGAAAAACATTTTCATAATCGTAGAAAAATAATGGCATCAACATTAGCATTTCCACTTCTAATGAATTCAAATATTCTAGCTGCATCACAAAAAAAGTTATCTTTTAATAAAGACCTTGATTACAGTACAAATGAACAAACAAATACTATTAAGCAAATTACATCATATAATAATTTTTATGAGCTAGGAACGGGAAAGCGAGACCCAATGCTAAATGCATCTAAACTTAAATCTGATGAATGGAAATTAACAATAGATGGTCTGGTAGAAAATCCATTTACACTAGATGGTGATGATTTAATAAAAAAGTTTCAACTAGAAGAGAGAATATATAGACTAAGATGCGTTGAGGCATGGTCAATGGTTGTCCCATGGATTGGTTTTGAGTTAAGAAGCTTAATTAATCTTGCCAAACCACTGCATAATGCTAAGTATGTTTATTTTGAATCTATATTAGATAAAGAAAATCTTCCTGGTCAAAAAAGAAATATTTTGAACTGGCCGTATAAAGAAGGGTTGAGGATGGATGAGGCGATTAATCCATTAACGATGATAGCTGTTGGGCTGTATGGAAAAGTTTTACCTAATCAAAATGGCTCTCCGGTGAGACTCATCGTTCCATGGAAATATGGATTTAAGAGTATAAAATCAATTGTTAGAATCTCATTTGTTGATCATCAACCAACATGCACATGGAATGAACAAGCTCCTGATGAATATGGATTTTATTCAAATGTGAATCCATATGTAAATCATCCTAGATGGAGCCAGAAAAGAGAGAGGAGAATAGGTGAGTTTGGCAAGAGAGACACTTTGTTGTTTAACGGATATAGTAAATTTGTTAATAATCTATATACAGGAATGGATCTTGAAAAAAACTTTTAATATAATCAATTATTTTGAATAGGCTCATCACATATACTCTATCACTTTTACCTATATTTTTTATTTTTTATCAATCTATATTCAATGATGAAATTATCAATCCATATTCATATTTAATAATTTCTTCAGGCTATATTGCGATAAGTATGATAATAATTATTTTATCAGTGCCAATCTTATTTTCTATTAAAAACTATATAGATAGGAGATCTCTAGGAATCATTACTTTTTTGATTACACTATTGCATTTCTTTTTATATTTATTTGATAACGATCTGAGCCTCTCTTTTATACTGTCAGATATAGTTTCTAGAAACTATATTCAAGCAGGATATATAGCTCTGATATTGTTTATTCCTCTATTTATAACATCGTCCGATAAGTCTAAGAAAAAACTTGGTATTAAATGGTTGTCATTGCATAGATTAATTTACTTAATACTTGCATTATCGTTATTACACTATTATTTAATTATTAAAGCAGATTATTTTTTATTTAACACTTATATGTTTATAATATTATTTATGTTGTTAATTAAAAAAAGGATTTATAAAACATGAATAGAAGAGAGTTTATTCAATTTTTGATGGCCGGATATGCAGCTGGTATTGTAAAACCTTCATTTGGCTCGCCAAGAATAAATTATAATACTAGATTATTTGGTGATTTGAGATTGATTCATATCACGGATACACATGCGCAACTAGACCCAATGTATTTCAGAGAGCCTAATTATAATTTAGGTGTAGGTAATAATAGAAATACCCCGCCACATATAGTTGGAAGAAAGCTTTTAGATTACTATTCTATTGATTCAACTATTATGAAGCATGCTTTTACACATCTTGACTTCCATCAACATGCAAAAGAGTTTGGAAAATTTGGTGGTTATGCGCATTTAAAAACAGTCATTGATCAATTAAGGCATGATGCCGATGATAATTCTTTATTGCTAGATGGAGGAGATACATGGCAGGGTAGTGGTCTTTCTCTATTGACTAATGGAATGGACATGGTTGAAGCATCAAACATTCTGGGTGTTGATGTAATGACTGGACACTGGGAATTTACGTATGGTGAAAAAATATTTTTAGAAAATTTAAAAAAGTTTAATGGAGATTTTGTTGCTCAAAATATTTCATTGACTGAAGAAGCCTTGTTTGACGGTATTGAGCCTGTCGATGATAGTAATCATTTCCAGAAACCATATGTTATAAAAACAATAAATAATCAGAGAGTTGCGGTTATTGGTCAAGCATTTCCGTATACTCCTATTGCAAATCCAGGGAGATTAATTCCTAACCTCACTTTTGGTATTCGTGATAATGAATTGCAAGAACTGATTGATTTAATCAAGGATAAAGAGGATACATCTTTAATTGTTTTGTTATCTCATAATGGCGTTGATGTTGATAAAAAAATGGCATCCAAGGTTAATGGGATTGATATAATATTTGGTGGACATACCCATGATGTGTTGCCTAAACCAATTGAAATTATTAATAATAACTCAAGAACTGTAATCCTTAACTCTGGATGTAATGGAAAATTTGTATCAATGATTGATATAAAGATTAGACACTCTTCTTTTGACTACAGATATAAGCTTCTACCAATTCTTTCGAATCAAATTAAACCCTCAGCTCAGATGACTGAACATATTAAAGATGTAAAAAAACCATACTTGAAAGAATTGAATCAGAAAATTGGAAAATCAAATTATGATCTATATAGAAGAGGTAATTTCAATGGGTCTTTTGACAACCTTATTTGTGACTCAATGTCTAATGTCTTGGATTCCGAAATTTGTTTATCTCCTGGATTTAGGTGGGGTCCAACTATTCTTGCAGGCGAAGATATTTTGATGTCTGACATTTATAATCATACTGCTATTACATATCCAAATGTTTATCGTAGAGAAATGACCGGTCTTACTATTAAAAATATCTTAGAAGATGTAGCAGATAATATATTTAACCCAGATCCTTATCTCCAACAAGGAGGAGATATGGTTAGGACAACTGGGATTAATTATCAAATTACGCCAAAAAATACTATCAATAACCGAATAACTAATATTACATTAAACAATGGTAAGCTATTGAATAATAATAAGAAATACATGGTTAGTGGTTGGGCTAGTGTGAACTCAGAAGAATCCGGCGATCCTATATGGGAAGTCACAAAGCAATATCTTGGAAGTATAAAAAACTATGATTTAAATGAGGTAAAACAACCAACTTTAGCTTTAGAAAATGATAATGAAGGGGTAGAAAATTAGTTACAAGAAATAGATTAAATGTTAATATTTCATTTGAATTTATAAACTATATTTGTAAAAGGAGACCCATATGTTTGATGTAGATATGAAAATTGCAGGCTTTGATGACGAACTAAATGATTCAATTAACGAAGAAATTATTCGCCAGGAAGAACATGTGGAGCTAATTGCTTCTGAAAACTATGCAAGTCCTAGAGTTTTAGAGGCTCAAGGATCAGTTTTAACCAATAAATATGCAGAAGGCTATCCTTATAAGAGATACTACGGTGGTTGTGAAAATGTTGATATAGCTGAACAATTAGCCATTGATAGATTAAAAGAAATATATGGCGCAGATTACGCAAATGTTCAGCCACATTCTGGCTCGCAAGCAAATGCTGCGGTATATCTTGCGCTGCTTAATGCTGGCGATACTATACTAGGAATGAGTCTGGATGCTGGTGGTCACCTGACACATGGTTCAAAAGTAAACTTTTCCGGAAAACTTTTTAATGCTGTCCAATACGGTATAGATGAAAATGGTATGCTTAATTATGATGAAATAGAGAAACTTGCTATGGAACATAAGCCAAAAATGTTAATTGGTGGGTTTTCAGCTTATTCGCAAGTAATTGACTGGGAGAGAATGTCAAAAATTGCAAAAAAAGTTAATGCTTATTTTCTGGTTGATATGGCGCACGTATCCGGACTAGTTGCTGGCGGAGTTTATCCTTCTCCAGTTCCATTTGCTGATGTAGTTACATCAACTACACATAAAACATTAAGAGGCCCTAGAGGCGGAATAATAATATGTAAATCCAACCCGGAGCTTGAGAAAAAATTTAACTCTTTAGTGTTTCCAGGAACTCAAGGTGGACCATTAATGCATGTTATTGCAGCTAAAGCAGTAGCGTTTAAAGAAGCGTTAGAACCTGAATTTAAAGATTATATGAAACAGGTTGTATTGAATGCGGATTTATTAGCAAACACAATAATCTCAAGAGGATATGAGATTGTATCAGGCGGAACTAAAAATCATCTGATGCTGGTTAGCTTGGTAAAACAAGGATTGACTGGTAAAGCAGCTGATGCAGCCCTACATAGAGCAAATATTACTGTAAATAAGAATTCAGTTCCAAATGATCCGCAGAGTCCATTCGTTACAAGCGGGATAAGGCTTGGCACTGCAGCTATTACAACTAGAGGTTTTAAAGAAGCTGAAACTACTGTATTAGGTAATTTGATATGCGATGTACTTGATGATATTGAGGATGAATCAAAAATTGCATCTGTTAAAGAAAGAATATTAAATTTAACATCTCAATTCCCAGTTTATTCTAAGAATAAAAAAGCTGTAGCCTAGAGGTATTTAGTATGCGCTGTCCTTTTTGCGGAGAGCCTGAAACAAAGGTGATTGATTCTCGGTTAATCGGAGATACAAATGCTATAAAGAGAAGGCGCGAATGTGTCTCTTGTAACATACGTTTTAATACTGTTGAGCAATCAGAATTATCATATCCGCGTGTAATAAAAACAGATAACTCATCAGAATTATTCTCCGAAGATAAGATTAAAAAAGGTGTCTATATAGCTTTAGAGAAAAGAGAAAACTCCATTATTGATATTGACAAGACTTTTGAAAATATTTTTAAAAAATGCAGAACACAAGCAGACAAGGAAGTATCTTCAAATGAAATAGGAAAAATAGTGATGAAAGAGTTATTGAAGCTTGACCATGTAGCTTACCTTAGATTTGCATCTGTTTATTTGAATTTTGAAGATAAAGAAGCATTTACCAAAGTTATAAAAAGTTTAGAGAAAGATTTATCACCAGAAATGAAGAAACTTCAAAAGAATTTACTGCAAGATGAATAAGGAAGAAACGGATCAATATTATATAGAAGAAACTTTTAAATTAGCGCTTAATGGAAAATTTACGGCACATCCAAACCCTATGGTTGGTGCAATTGTGGTTAAAAATGGAAAAGTTTTAGGAAAAGGCTATCACTTGAGGCCTGGTTTCCCGCATGCAGAGCAAGAAGCTATCAAGAATGCTGGTAAATCTGCTGAAAATTCAACTCTATATGTGAATTTAGAGCCGTGCTACCATTTTGGAAGAACGCCTCCATGCTCCAATTTAATAATTAACAGCAAGATAAAGAGAGTTGTTATTTCATGTTTAGATCCAAACCCACTTGTGAATGGTAAAAGCGTTAAGCAACTCAAAAAGTCTGGAATAGAGGTCAAGGTTGGAGTTTTAAAAAATCAAGCAATGAGGTTAAACAGAGGATTCTTTAGTAAGTTTTTATTGAAAAGACCTAATATTATTTGCAAATCAGGAATATCTTTGGATGGCAAGATTTCCTTGGGCAATGGTATAAGTAAATGGATTACTTCAGAAGAATCAAGACTTGATGTTCAAACAGAAAGAGCGTTGTCCCCATTAATATTTTCCTCGTCTAAGACAGTAATGATGGATAATCCTAGCTTAAATATTCGTGAGCCATTACTTTTAAAAAAGATATTAAAGCAACCAGATCTTGGAATAGTTGATAGAACTCTCAAAATACCATTAAACAGTAAAGTCTTTAAAGTATCATCTCGAAAAATTTATCTGTTTACGTCAATAAAAAAAACTACTAAAAAATATAAAAAGAACGTGATTATTGTCTATATTAAATCAAGACAAGGTAAGATTAATCTCATGGAATGTCTCTCTTTTTTAGCTAAACAAGATATAAACAATATATTTGTTGAAGCCGGTCCGACATTGATGGAATCTTTTTTTAAAGAATCTTTAACTGACGAATTAGTATTATATATTTCTCCAAAAATAATTGGAGATACTGGAAAATCTTTTTCTGGAGTTACTTATATAAAAAAACTTTCTAAAAAGATAAAATTTAAAATAAATGATATGATTCCAATTGGTAATAACCTAAAAGTGAGATTAGAAAAATAATATGTTTACAGGGATTATAGAAAATATAGGCAAGATTGTTCTCATAGAGGAAGTTAATCATAACTATGTAATTAAAATAGAGATTGCTAATCTGTCAATGAATATATCAAATGGCGATAGCATTGCTATTAATGGTGCTTGCCTGACAGTCACTAATGTTAAGGATAATATTTTTAGTTTTGACTTATCTCCTGAAACTATGAAGCTAACATCATTTAAATATTTAACAAAAAGTGATCTGGTGAATATAGAATTTCCATTAACTTTGAATAAATTTATTAGTGGACATATAACTACCGGACATATCGATACCGTGGGAGTCATAGAAAAACTTTTAAAGAGTACTGATTCATGGTTTATTCAAATTAAAATTGATAAAATATATTTAAAATATATAGTTCACAAAGGTTCTATTTGTATTGATGGTATTAGCCTGACAATTAATCAGATACAGGGTAATATAATAGACTTAATGGTAATTCCTCACACATATCAAAATACTATTATTAAGAATTATAGTTTAGGTGATAGTGTGAATGTTGAAGTAGACTACATAGCAAAACATCTAGAGAAACTTAAGAATGGTTAATACTACTAAAGAAATAATTGATTCCCTTGCAAAGGGTAAAATGGTTATCATAATGGACGATGAGAATCGTGAAAATGAAGGTGATCTTGTAATGGCATCTGAATTTGTTAAGGCCAAGGATATTAATTTTATGGCCTCAAAAGGTAGAGGGTTGATTTGCTTAACCCTTACTAGTGCTAAATGCAAAAAATTAGGCTTACCGCTCATAAAAAAAACAGGAGAAACATCTAAAGAAACAAATTTTACAGTGTCTATAGAGGCTGCGAAAGGGGTGACTACGGGAATATCTGCTGCTGATCGAGCAAAAACAATTCAAGCTGCGGTTGCTAAAAATTCGAAAGCAAGTGACTTAGTTCAGCCAGGTCATATATTTCCGCTTATGGCAAAAGATGGTGGGGTCCTTATAAGAGCTGGTCATACAGAAGCTGGTTGCGATTTAGCTAAGCTAGCTGGGCTAGAACCTTCTGCTGTGATTGTTGAGATATTAAATGAAGATGGAACGATGGCTAGAAAGAAAGATTTGTTAACTTTTGCAAAAAAACATAAATTAAAGATTGGAACAATTGAAGATCTGATTAAATATAAGGTTTCTAATGAAAAAACTGTTAAAAGGATAAGAGAAGAGATTATTAGGACTGAGTATGGTGACTTTACTGGAATCTTTTATAAGGATACTTTGACCTCAATGGTACATTTTGTATTAATTAAAAATAAAATAATTTCGGAAGAACCTACGATGGTCAGAGTACATGTTCAAAATATTTTAACAGATACAGTTAAGTCTACTAATTACTCAACTTGGCCAATCGATAAAGCATTGGAAAAAATCTCTAAATCAAAACAAGGAGCTGTTGTATTTATTACAGAAAATCTTACCAGTAATCGGATAGATAATTTGAAGTTATCTAAATCAATAGTTTCAAAAAATAAAGCTAAGTTTGATGATTTCCGAACAGTTGGTATAGGCGCTCAAATATTAAGCGATATTGGAGTGAAGGATATGATATTGTTAAGCAGTCCTATAGTTTATCATGGTATAAATGCCTTTGGACTTAATGTAATTAAGTACGTAAGCAAATAAATGAAGAAAATAAATAATAAGAATATAGATTTATATGATCATCCTGAAATATATTATAAAGATAATTATTCTGATCTTTTGAAACTAACAAATAAAAAAACCATTATTGTTTCAACTTCATACCACAAGTATATAACAGGAAGTATGGCTACTGATTTCATGAGTCATTCAGAAGAAAATATCTCTAATATTGGCTTCATTGAATCACCCGGTGCTTTTGAACTACCATTGATAATAAAAATGATTTTGAGTAAATATGAGCCGGATATAATTTTAGCTTTAGGATGTATTATAAAAGGTGATACGAAGCATGATGAGTATTTATCATCATCAGTAATCAATGGATTAAGAAATCTTAGCCTAGAATTTGAAAAGCCAATAATAAATGGAGTATTAACAACGGATACTGAGCAGCAGGCTATTGATAGGGCCGGGCTAAAATTAAGTAAAGGTTCAGAATATGCAAAGACTAGAGAAAGCTTGTTGAAGATTATTGCAATGGTCAAGAGATAATGGCTACCGTTGCTTCTAAGGAGAGAACCATAGCAAGAGAAAATATCTTGAAGGTTTTATATCAGAAAGATTTAAATGAGTATACATTCTCAGATATTCTCAAAACATTTATTGAAAAGAGAAAATATGATAAAGATTATTTTGAAAATATTATCTTATTAATCGAAGAAAATAATGAAAAAATAGTTAGTTTTATAGAAGATAATACGGATTTAAAGCTAAGGTCACTGATACCAATAGATAGATCAATACTGATACTGTCAGTTTGCGAGTTTATATATAGAGATGATGTTCCTAAAAAAGTTATTCTTAATGAAAGTATAAATATTGCTAAAAAATATTCGACCGAAGAATCATATAAATTTATTAATAATATTCTCGACCAACTACTAAGATATTTTGATAAAAATGATTAAGAATGAAGAAGGAATCATTGATTATATTAAATCAAATATCAAGACTGCCTCTAGAAATGTTGTCAAAAGTATAGGTGATGACTGCGCTGTAATTAAAATATCTTCAAATAAATATTTTGTTATTACAACGGATACTTCATTAATGGGACCTCATTTTACTAAAAATTATAGCCCTTATGAAATTGGATATAAGTCATTAGCTACTAATCTGAGCGATATTGCCGCAATGGGTTGCATACCTAAATATATATTTATGGCTTTAACTATCCCTAAACTAGAATCAAAATGGATTAAGTCTTTCTATAAAGGCATTAAGCATCTTACAGAAAAGCATAATGTAGCATTGATTGGTGGAGATACTAATCGTGGACCACTAAGTGTCTCCATTCAGGTAATAGGGGAGAATAAGAAAAATATACTTTATCGTGATGGGGCAAAAAATGGTGAGGATGTCTATGTTACGGGTAAGCTTGGATGTGCAAGAGCAGCACTCATGATTACTAATAAAAAAAAGTATCAACATGAATTTAAGTTGCTTAAAAAATATTTGCACTTGCCTGTTCCTAGAATAGATATTGGAGTAGACATTTCTAAATTTGCAAGTAGTTGTATTGACATATCTGATGGTATCGCAAAAGATCTATATAATATAACCCTGAGCAGCAAATGTGGCGCAGATATATTTATAGATAAAATCCCAACTCATAAATTAGTTAAAAAAATAATACCATCAAAACTTTATCATGAAGCTCTCATTGGTGGAGGCGAAGATTATGAATTATGCTTTACTGCAAATAAAAAATATCATAAAAAAATTGAGCAAATATCCAAAAAACATTCTCTTTCCATTACTAAGATAGGCGTTATAACAAAAAATAAATTAAGGTATTTCGATAATGATAAGCTAATTAATTTAAGCTTAAAAGGGTTTGATCATTTTTCTAAATAAAACTACTGTTCTTTATAGCCAAATTTTTCTAAATATGTTGTAAGTCTAATAAGTGGCAAACCAATCACTGAGGTTGGATCTTGGCCAGCAGTTTTTTTAATCAAACTAATAGCTAAGCCTTCCATTCTTATGCTGGCAGCACAACTAAGCATATCTTCTTTATCTATATAATTGTCTATAATCTTTTTAGATAATTTTTTCATTTGCACATAATAATTGACTACAGAAGAATATTTTTTCATGGTATTAGTATCTATCACGCATATTCCTGTTTTGAATATTACTTTTTTTCCTGAAATAAGATTAAGCTGTTTTTGTGCATTTTTTTTAGTGAGAGGTTTACCTAATATTTTATTCTCAACTACGGCTATCTCGTCTGACCCTATAACTATGGAATTTTTTTTAAGCAGTGCTATTTTCATAGCTTTTTCAATTGATAATCTTTTTACGAAGATATCTACTGGTTCATTTTTATTTCTAGACTCATCTATATCTGGTGAGATTGATGTAAATTTTAATTTAATCTGCTGTAGAAGCTTTTTCCGATGAATTGAGCTAGATGCCAGTACTATTTTTCTCATATAAGCAAACTCGATGTTAGATTTTTAAAACACTGATATTATCAGAAACATAGTTAATGTTAAATGATATATGCTTTTTTATAAAAAAGTAATGAAATAAAGCAGATATAAATTGCTTGATAAGGATTTTTTGCTTAGAATAGCGTATATTTTATAACAAATTGATGGTACTAACTCATGGCAGTTCAAAAAAGTAGAAAATCTAAATCTAAGAAAGGAATGAGAAGGTCTCATCATGGTTTATCTGGACCATCTATGTCTGTAGATAAAACCACTGGTACTAGACACTTAAGACATCATATTGCTAAAGATGGTTACTATATGGGTAATGAAGTAATTGCGCCTAAAGTAAAAAAAGAGAAGCCAGAAGAGTCGCAAACTTAGTAAAATCTTAGTAAACTAACCATAATGCATCAAAAAATTACAATAGCATTAGACATGATGAGTGGAGATCATGGCTTATCTGCATCTGTGCCAGGTGCAATCAAGTCATTAAAGGAGCACGATGATTTATTTCTTATACTCATAGGTGATGAAAAATTAATTTTACCTTTAATTCCTGATGACTTTAAAAATAGCCAAAAAAAAAGGTATAGCATAGTTCATACAACTGAATATATTGCTATGGATGATGAAATAATAAAGGCTATTAGGTCTAAAAAAAATTCATCAATGAGGCTCGGAATTAATGCTGTTAAAAATAAGGATGCCGGGGCATGCGTGAGCGCTGGAAATACAGGGGCTTTAATGGCATTGTCTAAGATTATCTTGAAAATGATTCCAGGAATTGATAGGCCAGCAATATGCGGATCTCTTCCGACAAAAACCGGACAATGTTATATCTTAGATCTTGGAGCAAACGTTGAATGTGATGCCAATCATTTATATCAATTTTCTATTTTAGGATCAGCTCTTGTCCAGTCATTAGAAATTAATGCAAAACCAGTGATAGGATTGTTAAATGTAGGGTCTGAAGAATTCAAAGGGAATGACACTATTAAAAACGCAGGTCAATTAATGCAAGAGTCAAAATTAAATTATGCTGGATTTGTAGAAGGTGATGAAATGTTTAATGGTAGCTTCGATGTTATTGTTTCTGATGGATTTGCTGGAAATATTGCGCTGAAGAGTATTGAGGGTGTTGCCAAATTAATTAGTCATTTTATAAAAACAGAATTTAGTAAGTCAATATTCGCCAAACTTGCTGCATTAATAAGCTATCCGGTGATGAGAGCAGTAAAAAATAAAGTAGACCCAAGAAAATATAATGGTGCAAGCCTTTTAGGTCTCCAAGGAGTTGTTGTAAAGAGTCATGGTGGAGCAGACTCATACGCTTTTAGCCAGGCAATAAATACGGCTTACTATGAAGTTAAAAATGGAATATTAGATAAAATTGAATCATTGGTTCATTCTGGAGGCTCTGATGCCTGACTTATATTCAAAAGTAATTGGGAGCGGCAGCTATCTCCCAGAAAAAATATTAACGAACCATGATTTAGCTAAAATAGTTGATACAAGCCATGACTGGATCTTTGAGAGAACTGGAATTGAACAAAGACATATCGCATCTGAAAATGAATCCTCTGTTGATATGGCATACAAGGCTTCACTGAAAGCCATGTCTGTGGCTCAATTATCGCCTGGTGACATTGATATGATTATTGTTGCAACAGCTACGCCTGAGAGAAAATTTCCGAGTACAGCTGTTCTTTTACAAGATAATTTGAAAATTGAACAAGGCTTTGCTTTTGATATTAATGCAGCTTGTACTGGATTTGTGTATGCTCTTGATATTGCTGATAAATATATACAGTCTAAAGTAGCAAGGAATATACTTGTGGTCGGTTCTGAGAAAATGAGCTCTTTACTTGACTGGAAAGATAGAAATACGTGTGTATTATTTGGAGACGGTGCCGGAGCAGTCATATTGTCTGAGTCTAGTAAACCTGGGATATTGTCAACTAACATTGGTTCTAATGGCTCATATAAGGATCTCTTGACCGTTAATATTGACCCTGAGTTTATAGAAATGAAAGGAAATGATGTTTTTAAAATCGCGGTAAAAACAATGGGAAAATTAGCAGTTTCAACACTTGAAAAAAATAATATCACAATTGACCAGATTGATTGGTTAATTCCACATCAAGCGAATAGTCGAATTATAAATGCAATTGCTAAAAAAATATCTTTACCAAGTGAAAAAGTTATATTAACCGTTAATAAGCATGGGAATACATCAGCAGCATCAATTCCTTTAGCATTTGATGATGCATACCATAATGGTTCTTTAAAGGAAGGGAATTTAATAATGCTAGAGGCATTTGGAGCTGGTTTTACATGGGGCTCTGTTTTACTTAAGTTTTAAGATGTCCAGATCATTAGATTCATGTATAAAATGTGATAGGATCCATCAGCACCTTTTATATCTAAAAAATATCCATAAGGATTATCATAATGGACCTGTGAAGGGTTCTGGCTCCAAAGATTCAGATATATGTATTGTTGGGCTAGCGCCTGGATTACATGGGGCCAATAGAACAGGAGATGTTTTTAATGGTGATTTCTCTGGAAATGTATTAAATAATTGTCTCGCAGAAGCAGGGTTTAGAAAGTCATTTGAAAATAACTACCCTTTTATTACTAATGCAGTTAAATGCTATCCTGAAAACAATAAACCAAAGATAAGTGAAATAAAAAACTGCTCATATTTTTTATCAAATGAAATATTAGAAATGAAAAATTTAAAAATCATAATAGCCCTAGGGAAAGTTTCACATGATGCAGTTTTACGAATATTTAATCTAGCACTCTCTAAATATATATTTAAACATGGAGTATCCCACAATCTTGCAAAAGAAATTGCTTTAATTGATTCCTATCATTGTAGTAAAATTAATATAAATACTAAAAGAGTTAGCAAGAAAATGTTAAGGGATATTTTTTCTTTAGCTAAATCATGCCAGCTAAAGTCATGATTGATAAATTAATATTAGATATAACGAATAGGCCAGGAATATATAAATTCTTAGATCAAGATTCTAAAATAATATATATCGGGAAAGCTTTAAATTTAAAAAAAAGAGTCTCGTCTTATTTCAATAAATCTATTAATGGTATAAAGACTCAGAAGTTAGTTGGGCATATATCTAATGTTGAAGTTATCATAACTGAAAATGAGGAAGAAGCGTTGATACTTGAAAATACGCTTATTAAGAAACACAAACCTAAATATAATATTCTTTTAAGAGATGATAAATCATATCCATATATTTATATCGATATGAGCCATAAATTTCCTTCTATTAAATTTTATCGGGGAAATAAAAATACTAAGAAAGGTATATTTTTTGGACCATACACACAAGTAGCTCATGTAAGATATATGCTAAATTTAACCCAAAAAATATTCAAAATAAGGTCATGCGAAAATTCATATTTTAATAATAGAAATAAGCCATGTTTGCAGCATCAAATTAATCGCTGTGATGCCCCTTGTGTAGACCTGATAAGCAAAGAAAATTATAATTCCTCAGTTAAAAGCACAATACTTTTCTTGCAAGGGAAAAATGAATCTCTTATTGAGGAATATAATTTAAAAATGGAAAACTATTCATCTAGTCAAAAATTTGAAGAAGCATCAGCGATGAGGGATAAAATATCAATGATTAGGAGTTTGACTAAATCTAAAAATATTATAAACAATCAGAAAGATCTCGATATTATTACATGTAGTCATGTTGATGATATTTATTGTATTGATGTGTTTCTCGTAAGGGATGGTGTTAATTTGGGGAATAAAACTTTTGAATTTAAAAACTCTGAAGATTCATCAGAGATAATTTTGAATTCTTTTTTTAAACAATATTATCTTACTAATAATCCTCCTGATAAAATTGTCATACCAAGTGAATTTCAAGATTCGGCTTTATTGATAAATGTATTATCTAAAAAACATAATAAGAGTGTCAGGTTGATTTATTCTAATAGAAAGCCTTATTCAACATGGTCGAAAATATGTCAAGCGAATACGGATGACCGCTTACAATTACTGATAAGGTCTAAATCAAAAGATGATCTATTTGCATCATTAAATAGTGATTTTAAGCATGCCGATGAAGTGGAAAATATTATTTGTTTTGATATTAGCCATTTAAGTGGTTCAAATACACAGGGTTCATGCGTATGGTTTACAAAACATGGGCCTCAAAAAAATTTATATAGAAGATATAATGTGGTTGATATTAAAAAATCAGATGATTATGGAGCTATTAAATTTGTCATGAGGAAGAGATTAAAAAGACTTCAGGAAGAGGATAGTCTTCCGGATATTATCATAGTAGATGGAGGAAAAGGCCAAATTACTCAAGCAAAATTAGTGTTAAAAGAATTAAATATATCCACTCCAATAGTGTTAGGGATAGTCAAGGGCCATAAGCGCAATACTGATAATGATAGGATATTAGATATCAACTTTAATGATATTACTTTAACTTTATCAAAAAAAACAATTATTACGATACAGAAAATGAGGGATGAAGCGCATAGATTTGCAATAATTGGACAAAGACAGAAATCTAATCAGAAACAATATAATTCTAAGCTAGACTCTATTCCAGGAATAGGTAAAATTAAAAAAATAGAATTATTGAAATATTTCGGGGGAATCCAAGGAGTTCTGAAATCATCAGCCGAGGATTTAACTAATGTTTCGGGAATCAGTATACATTTAGCTGATATAATTTATAATCACTTACATAATAATGAAATTTAATATACCCAATTCATTGACGATAACAAGGATACTCATAATTCCTTTGATAGTATATTTATTTTTATCAAATGAGGAAAGTTATAGGGTCATAATATTCTCTCTATTCTTATTAGCAACAGTAACCGATTACCTTGATGGTTTTTTTGCGCGTTATATGAAACAAGTGACAAGCTTTGGTGAATTTCTAGACCCTGTTGCCGATAAACTTCTCGTAATTATTACCTTAATACTTCTAATGTCTGAAAATCAAGATATTTTATTTCTTATTCCTGTTTTAATTATTGTTACTAGAGAGTTTTTAATTATAGCAATAAGACAAAGATTGGCAGAAGTAGGACATAGTGTAAAGTTAGGCGTATTATTGATATCAAAAATTAAAACAACAATACAACTAAT
>JAQWOB010000016.1 GCA_029246085.1 Gammaproteobacteria bacterium | reverse complement strand
CACTCTACTATTATTTACCTAATGCAATTCCAATCCGTCTAGGGTCTGAAACACCTTTTATGATATTTTTTTCAGAATCAATATGTATGGCAGTGAGCCCGCTTGCTAGAGGTGTTATATCTAGCAAATGTCCTTTCTGTATTAAACTATCTGTTATATTAGTTTCCTCTTCAGCCTCAATATTGCCACCACGATTTAGAATATGAGGAGCATTTATTGCATCTTCTAAAGACACATTATTATATAAAACATCAATGATTCTTTGCGTAACATATCCTATTATCCTGCTTCCGCCTGCAGAACCAATAATGAGTACAGGCTTGCCAGTTAATGTAGAAAAAACAATGGTTGGAGTCATTGATGATCTTGGTCTTTTCCCAGCTTCTACTCTATTAGCTACTAAATTATTATTTTTTCCGGGAGTAAATGAAAAATCAGTCAGTTCATTGTTTAAAAGATAACCATTAGCCATAATTCGTGATCCAAAAGCATTTTCAATTGTTGATGTCATTGAAATTGCATTCCCATATTTATCAATGATTGAAATATGTGTTGTGCCTGATTCATTAAGACCATTATATTTAGTTTGTTTAATTTCTTTCCATCCAAATGGAGTTCCATGTTTTGCATTAGTCATAATATTATTATCAGAAATCATAGAACGTCTTTTTAAAATATAGTTATTCTCTAGCAGAAGTTCACCTGGAGTTTTAACAAAATCAGGATCAGCCATATAATAATTTCTATCAGCAAAAGCAAGTTTTGAAGCCTCTATATAATTATGCCACGTTGGATCATGATCAATAAGTTTTAATATCTGTAGCATGGTAAGTGCACCTGATGAGGGTTCACCCATTGAGCAAACTTTATGCTTTTGAAATATATTGCAAACCGGCTTTCTCTCTATGACGCTATAACTATCAAAATCTTTTTGTATAAGTACTCCATTTTTTTTATTTACAGAATTTATAATATTAGTTGAAAGTGGACTTTTATAAAATATAGAGGAACCTTTGTTTGCAAAATTTTTTAAAATAGAAGCATACTTATTATTTTTAATAATTTTTTTGTTATAAAAATATTCTTTACTTGTTTTGTTTTGATCGAGTCTACCAATGTCATTATCCAAAGATTTAAGCAAACCTTTTGAGGGAACAAACCCATTAATAGCTAAATTTAATGCTGGTTCAATTAGTGTTTTTATATTTATTTTACCAAACCTCTCATGAAGATCTCCTAAAAGCGCAGGGGTTCCCGGTATGCCTACAGAACGGCCATCAAGTACAGCTTCAAAAAAACCCATTGGCTCCATATTATTCTTAAGGAAATAATTTGGCGTGCTTGCTAAAGGGGCTGTTTCGCGACCATCCAATGCTGTCAAAGAATTATCGAGAGCATTATAGTACATAATAAATGCACCTCCTCCTAGCCCAGAAGACTGTGGTTCAGTTAGACCTAACACAAGCTGTGCAGCTATTGCAGCATCAGCAGCTGTTCCGCCATCTGATAATATTTCATATGCAGCTCTAGTTGCTTCGGGATCAGATGTGACAGCCATATACTCATTACCAATATCTGACTCAATCGTAGTAGATTTTCCAATATATTTTTCAGGTGAAGCTCTATGAAAATCCGAGGCATAACTTAATGATGCTAGTAGGCCGATACCAATAAATAAAAATATATTTCTCATACTTCATTATAATTAAATGCTATTATTTATTAAACTATTTTCATAAATGAGGAGCAAATGGCTACTGAAATTAATTCATGGGACTTACATGAATCACGTATTAAGAAAATATTATCTCAAACCGAAATAAAAAATATAGAGATTATTGAGCTTTTTGAAATAATGCACATATATAATGCTGTCCCTAAACTTATCCCAGAAGAATTAAGTGAATGGTGCAACAATACCTCTATTCAGCTTAGAGGTAATTCTAAATCTTTAGATAAAGCTCTAGGCATAACTAAAAATGCAAGGGTCACTGACAATCTTGCTATGTCAATGGTAATCAGTAATGTATGGACGGAAATATTTGATGAGAAGACTAAAGGAAATGCATTTAAGATCATAGCAGAGAAATATGATGTTGAAATAAAATATATAGAAAATGGATTTCTAAAACATTGGGAGCATGGACTAAATTATTATTTGGTCTTAAATATGAAATCATTATCTCCATTTGAAATAGGACTTGTATGCTCTAGTCTTAAGCCAGTGATAAAAATAAATTCAGATACTATTAATATACTTGATAAAAATGGTGATGAAAAAAGAAAAGCTGCTATTGAAAAATTTAAAAAGATGCAAAAAAAGAATAATTAGTATTTATTTAGCTATTTAAATAAGTCCCTTATAGTTGCTACTATAACAAAGAAATATAATCTCGGTTTAGAAAAAGGTTTATCTTTAGAGAGCGTTCTCAACCTCCTATATTCAGACAAACCACACTCCGACTTAATAAATTTTTCAATCATAAAAATATATTTAATAGTAAATAAATAGCGAAAGAAATCATAGCTATTCCCATTAGGATTAATTTTATTGTTTCTAAAGTTAAAACTTTAATTGATTTATATTTTTCAACCATAATCTAAATATTCAAAAATTTTTAAAAACTATAACTAACCGAGAATGCCCCGTAAGTTGTATCTTGATTTGAATTGGCAGCGGTACCCATGGCATTATCATTATTTATACCTAGTTTCACACCAAAATTTATATCATTTATAGAAAATCCTGTTGATACTTCATGGACAACATATTGCCATGCCCCAGAATATGTTCCATAGGTATAGTTAACTGGACCCATTGGAACCGTAACTTGAAAATGCCAATAATCAGAGCTTGGTGATGTATCGTAGTCCCCTAAAACTACAGCATCAATAGAGAAGAAATCAAAGTCAGCACCAATACTAACTTCATTGTAATGTTGATCAATACCATCGGTATATCGGTAAGCCGCTAAACCTACATATGTGGGTATAGCGAGTAGCTCAAAATTATAACTTCCATATAAACTTATAAAAGCTTCGCCTTCATTATAAGTAGCCCCACCCTTTCTATCTCTTAAATCTGCATATCCGGCACTTAAATATACTGGTCCTGAAGTATAGGAAACATTACCATAAAGAACAGATGCAGCTTGAAATGACCCTCTTATCCAATACTCTGACATATAGCCAATAGTGTATTGAATATTTTTAGTGCTGGCTGAATCCTCGCTTTTTCCACCTGAGTATACATAAGATGGATGGATGGAAAAAATAATTAAAAAGAATAATACTTTATAACGCATATCTATCTCTAGCTAATCTATTAAATGATTTAAACCTAGTTATATTAAAATAATTATACATGCTATAGGTATAGCACTATAAAATTTAATGCTGAAGAGATTATTTGAGTTTATATGCTATATAAGCAAAATCTTATGCATAGATTATTCTATTATCATATTCCAGAGTTTAATATATGTAGACATATCACTGCGTCTATTAGAAATTCTTTTAATATGTGCTTTGTTGCCTGCATCCGGGTTCAACTCTATTCCCCATAACCCATGACCCTCATTTGGAAGCATAGAATAACGAATGTCAATTATTTGATTTGGATTATTCTGAGACATTGCAATATAGCCACTTGAAAACCATCGAAATCTTTCAATGTCTTTTGCTTGCTGTGATTTTTTATTTAACCAAGGAAATGATTCATTAATATTAAATTTTTTTATCTTCACCCCCTCTATGATTCTAGTATTTAATCCAGTTCTAACTGCATCAATATAATAATGTGTTTGCGTTGTATAAATAGTTTTCCAAACAATAATATTTGCAAAACTTGGTTTTGCCTCAATATTTATAACCTCATGTCCACGCGACTGAGCCAATTTTTTTCCTATCTCTATCGCTCTATCTTTTTGAATGAATCCTAGGGAGCTATATATCAAGACCCACGATAAGGCTATATATGAATACTTCTTATTATTTTTTATAATTGCAAATAAAATTAAAAATAATATGGGCAAAGTAAATAATGGGTCAATAATAGAAATTGTATTCCACGCAATTCTGTCATTCGTAAACGGCCAAAATAATTGAGTACCATAAGTTGTGCATGCATCAAGTAGACCATGAGTAGCATAACCCAATGTTGAATAAATGTAAGCTTGTTTGAAAGATATATCTTTTTTCTGTAAAAATAAATAGTAAAAAAATAATGCACATATTAACCCACCAAATGGCATAAATAATATTGAGTGAGTAAACTGTCTATGAAATTCTAATGAGAGCAATGGATCTTGCGAAGATTTAATGAATATATCTAAATCAGCAGACATGCCTGCAAAAAATCCTAAAAAACTAGCAATTAGAAGATGTTTGCGGCTAGCAGTTTGCTGAGCAGCAACTACACCAACAACACCTTGTGATAATGGATCCATCCCTTTTCTCCTGGTAAATAAAAATTAATTTTTATCTTTATCTATGTCTGATGGTTTTACAAATGCCTCATGACTTCCATCACTTAAGCTCTGCAAAATTTTTATAGCTTCTTCGCCGGACAAATATTTATACTCATCATATTCATTTGGAAAATTAACAATCTGTATTTCCATTCCTTCTAAAGTTTCAACCACATATTGCCTGTCAGCTATGGAAAAATCTAGGAGACACTCATTCAAAGTTTCATTGAGAATATACCCAATTTCTTTACCCTGACGAATTAATTTTTTAAGTTTTTCCTTGTTATCCATAATGATTATATTTTAACCAAAAATACACGGATCATACATTACCAATGTGGAGGCTTGTCTTTTGCATAATCCATGTCTTCTTCTATCTTATCTCCGTATTTATCAAAAACAGGCTTCTTGTCCTTCTCTTTTTTTTTAATCTCCTTATCTGTTTTTTTATCTTTAGTTATTTTTTTCATAAAAATTTATAGTAGAAATCTGCATCAGTGCACTCATATGAATATGAGAATATACATTGAATATACAATAATATATTAAAATTGAAGAGAATTGCCAGGATATTAATAAAAATAAATGTCAAAACAGTAATGGCGACAATATTTGTTATTTTTTTTAACATAAGCTAATACTGTACAACCTCAGGATCAATAATTCTCCAAATATACCATACAGCAACAGTTTTATAACATCCCCATTTTTCTGAAACCTTTAATAAATTCTCTAGTTTTGGCTCTTTTATGTCATACATTTTAATCGCACTATTTACAAAGCCTATGTCTGCTAATGGCATGATATTGGGTCTATTTAACTGGAACATTAAATACATTTGAGCTGTCCATTTCCCTATCCCTTTTAGCTCACACAATCTTTTAATCACATCTTCATCTGTCATATTCCTGAAACCATAGAAATAATTTGGGTTTGTAACAAATTTAGAAGCTAAAATAGTTAAATATTCAACTTTTTGCCTAGATAAACCTGAATTTTTTAGCTTAATATTCCCTGCTAAATATACCTTTTTTGGAGTAAAACCATTAATATTTAATTTAAGTTTTTTTAGAACGCTTGAGGCTGCAGCTACAGATATTTGTTGTCCAATGATTGCATTAGCTAATGTTTGAAATGGAGTAGAATTTCTTGTTAAATAGTGTTTATTATCAACACTTTGTATAACTTTTCTTAAAATATAATCATTCTTAATTAAATATTTTTTAGCTTTTTCCCAATATATTGGTTTGGTATTATATTTATTATTCATAGAAATATAAGATCGATTATAAAAAAAGAGACGCTTAAAGCGTCTCTTAATTTAGTAAATACTAAGTAATTATTGATTTTTCATTGTATTGATTCCAAATGGAAGATACATTGGGCACCAACCCAAAGATCCAGTAAGAATTGGAACTATACCAATTAATCCCCATGGCATTGGAATCATTCCAGCCATTGTAAAGTATAGTATAGCTATACCTGCGACGACTCTTATCATACGTTCCATTCCACCAACATTTGTACTCATTGTTTTAGGCGTTGTTCCCATTACATTGTCTCCTCTAAATTAACTTATTAACATTATAGGCAAATAATAATCATATATTCAATATATAACTACTTATTTAGCCTTATTTTTATAATCTTCAATTGCAGCTGTTATTGCGTCCTCAGCAAGAACCGAGCAATGAATTTTAACAGGTGGAAGAGCAAGTTCTTCAGCAATGTCTGAGTTCTTTATTAAAGAAGCCTCGGTTAAAGATTTGCCTTTAACCCATTCGGTCAGCAATGAGCTTGATGCTATTGCAGATCCACAGCCATATGTTTTAAACTTTGCATCTTCGATGACACCGTCATCATTTACTTTAATTTGCAGTCTCATTACATCGCCACATGCTGGTGCACCGACCATTCCAGTACCCACAGTTGTGTCATCTTTGTCAAATGTACCCACATTACGTGGATTTTCATAATGATCCAATACTTTATCGCTATAAGCCATCTATATTTCTCCAGTTAATCTCAAATTCCGTTTGCCATTATCTCTTCTATCATTGCCTCAGTCTGAGCTGATTCTGACATACTCACAGAGTTATCCTCTGTTACAGAGCTATTCTCTGTTATTAAGCTACCAAGAGTCACAGTTTCTAAGTAGTTACATAGTTTAGCACTGAATTTAGACCAAATCACCTCATCTTTCCTTTCAGGAGCCTCCTTTTGTGCAACATCACTGTTAATTGCGTTAATAATTTGCGCTATAGTAATGTCGTTAGGTTCAGCTGAAAGTTTGTAGCCACCACCTGGCCCACGTATTCCAGACACTAGATTGTGTTTCCTTAATAGAGCAAATAATTGCTCAAGATATGATAAAGAAATTCCCTGATGCTTTGCTATCTCTAGCAGCGTTTTTGGCTCTTTTGAAGTATTTAAAGCGATATTGATCATAGCCTTAATCGCATATCGTCCTTTTGCTGATAATTTCATCTTAACTCTCCTTTTAAGTTTTCAATTACCCCTTAATGAATATGTTATGGGATAAATTTATGATTTACAAGACTTTCGATCAAACTAAATATTGGAAAAAATATTATATTACTTGCGTATACTATTGATATATCTTGTTATTTTTCAATATGCTCTTTAACCAAAAATAAATATTTAGATTAATTCTAATCTTATTGGTAATATTTTCATCAAAACTCTTATTCTGTCCCAGAGACTTAACCTCTAGCAATCTTGCGTCTTTATATAAAGTAAACACAAGATGAGGTTTAATTGAGTAACTATTACCCGGGTGAAAAGGAGACTTATACTTATAATAAAATCTAAATATATCCGTGTACCTGGTTATTGTAATAGGCTCGTATTGCATGACATTGTTATTGAATATAATGGTAGATACAGAATTACTATCTCTTAATGTAGTTATTACCTTTTTAAAAAGATGATAGTTACTTTCATAGATCTTCATGAGATGATCAAAATTTATAATCTTAAAATCATCTGCTTGTCTAGAGGCGGTAGTTATATTCATACACTATTAACTCAAATTTTGTTATACTAAATCAACTTCTAATTTACAGTTTAAAATAAATTATGTCAAAAGATGAACAAATAGAAATGGGTGGAAAAGTAATTGAAACTTTGCCTAATACTATGTTTAAAGTTGAGCTGGAAAATGGACATGTTGTGACTGCTCATATTTCTGGAAAAATAAGAAAGCACTATATACGAATTCTCCGAGGAGATAAAGTTATGGTCGCTTTAACACCGTATGATTTATCTAAAGGCAGAATTATCTTTAGAGATAAATAAGCTTACATGTTATCTATAACTGCGTCACCAAAACCTTCTGTGCTTACTAAGGTTGCACCAGGAACCAGTGCCATCAATTCTTTTTGAATTTCCTCTGCAGTATGCTTTTCTTTAGACTTTGGTCTTATAAACTTTCTTCCCGCTCTTACACGAGCTAAATCAAAGGTAAGTTGTTTTTTCTGAATTGCTCCTTTCACTCCTTTAAGAACAAAGTCTGCTGCTTCATTCCAGCCAATATATCTAAGCATCATTTCGCCAGATAATATAATTGAACTTGGATTAACTCTGTTTTTTCCTGCAAAAGATTCTGCTGAACCATGAGTAGCTTCAAAAACAGCTATACCCTTCCCAATATTAGCACCAGGAGCTATTCCTATTCCGCCCACTTGTGCAGCTAATGCATCTGATATGTAGTCACCATTCAAATTAAGTGTCGCAATAACCTCATGTTGCTCTGGTACTAGAATTATTTGCTGAAGAAAATTATCAGCTATACAATCTTTAACTGTTAGAACATGATTTGTTTTAGGATTTAAAATCGAATAAGTCCCGTCTTTATTTAAAGTGCCATTATATTTGTCTTTTACAAGACCATATGCCCAATCCCTGAAAGCACCTTCTGTGTATTTCATGATATTACCTTTATGGACGATGGTTAAGAAATCTTTTTTTTCATTCAATGCATACTCAATTGCCATATTGATGAGTCTTTCTGAGCCTTCTTGAGATACTGGCTTGATTCCTATTCCACAATTATCTTCAAAACGGAATGGTGACTCTCCAAGCTCTTCTTTAATAAATTTAATTATTTTCTTAGCTCCTTCTGAGCTTGGTTTCCACTCAATTCCAGTATAAAGATCCTCCGTATTTTCCCTGAATACAGTCATGTCAGTTAAATTTGACTCAACCATAGGACTACTTGTTCCTGGGAAATATCTAATCGGTCTAACACATGCATATAAGTCAAGTTTCTGTCTTATAGTTACATTCAAAGATTTGAATCCATTTCCGATTGGTGTAGTTAGAGGTCCTTTAATAGATACTCTATATTTCTTCATTGCATCAATAGTTTCTTGGGGAAGTAGTTCATTGTTGCTTTCTTTTGCTTGCTGACCAGCATATATCTCCATCCATTTAATTTCTTTGGAGACACCATATGCTTTCCCAATTGCATAGTTTAATACTCTTTTCATAACTGGTGTGACATCCATTCCGATGCCATCACCAATTATATAAGGTATGATAGGTTTATCAGGGGTATTTATCGCTCCTTTTTCAAACGATATTACCTGTCCACCATTAGGTACATTATATTTAATCATATGACCTACTTAGTTTGAAAAAAAAGTGTATTGATTACTTTTTATCAAACTGTTCTTCTTCTGTTGATCCCGTAAGAGCTGTAGTTGAAGATGTGCCACCCTGAATAACTTGAGTGACCGTATCAAAATAACCAGTACCTACTTCTCTTTGATGTTTAGTAGCGGTATATCCATCTTTTTCTGCAGCAAATTCAGCTTCTTGTAATTTAACATAAGCAGTCATTTGACTTTCATTATAACCTTTTGCTAATTCAAACATACTGTAATTTAAAGCATGGAAACCAGCTAGAGTTATAAACTGGAATTTATATCCCATTGCGCCTAATTCTTTTTGGAATTTTGCTATCTGTGAATCATCTAATTTTTTCTTCCAGTTAAATGAAGGGGAACAGTTATATGCAAGTAATTGCTCAGGGTATTCTTTCTTCAAAGCTTCTGCGAATTTTTTTGCAAAGGCTAAATCTGGGACACCAGTTTCACACCACACTAAATCAGCATATGGGGCATAAGCTAATCCACGTGATATAGCCTGGTCAATTCCATTATTTACTCTATAGAAACCTTCGGGGGTTCTTTCGCCTGTGCAAAATTCTTTATCTCTTGGGTCTATGTCACTTGTAATCAAGTTTGCTGCTTCTGCATCAGTTCTAGCTAATAGGACTGTTGATGTTCCAGAAACATCTGCTGCTAGTCTTGCCGCAGCAAGTTTTTGAACTGCTTCTTGCGTTGGCACAAGAACTTTCCCACCCATGTGACCACATTTCTTCGCTGATGCTAATTGATCTTCAAAATGAACACCTGCGGCACCTGCTTCAATCATAGCTTTCATAAGCTCAAAAGCATTTAAAACCCCACCAAAACCAGCTTCAGCATCAGCAACTATAGGCAGCATATAATCTACAACCTCATTGCCTTCAGCAATATTCAACTGATCCGCTCTTCTGAGTGAATTATTAATTCTTTTAATAACGGCCGGTACACTATCAACTGGGTATAATGATTGGTCTGGATACATTTGTCCTGAACTATTAGCGTCTCCAGCCACTTGCCAACCTGACAGATAAACTGCTTTTAAGCCTGCTTTTGCCTGTTGCATTGCTTGGTTACCAGTTAAGGCTCCTAAAGCATTTACAAAATCTTCGGTATTAATGAGATTCCATAGTTTTTCAGCACCATTTTTAGCTAAACTATGCTCAATTCTTACACTACCACTACATCTTGCAACTTCTTCAGCTGTGTAGTCTCTTTTAACATTTTTCCATCTAGGGTTAGTATCCCAGTCTTGCTGGATTTCTTTTGCAGATCTAAGTTTATTCATTGTTACCTCTTGAACATCGATATATTATAAATTAGCGTAGATGATACTATTAAGTAGTCTAATTAACAAATATAAATAATGAATTCTAATAAAAAAATCATAGTTGGTATGTCGGGAGGAGTAGATTCCTCGATAACAGCGGTATTATTGAAACAATCCGGTTATGATGTTTCAGGGTTATTTATGAAAAATTGGGAAGAAGATGATTCCGATGATGCTTGTAATTCAAAAAGAGATTATGATGATGCGCTCAGAATATCTAAAAAATTAGGAATAAAACTCTCTATGGTTAATTTTTCAGACAAGTACTGGGACTTAGTTTTTAAAAGATTTATTAATGAGTTGAATCAAGGTTTAACTCCTAATCCTGACATTTATTGCAATAAAGAAATAAAATTCAACTATTTTATGAACTATGCCTTATCACTTGGATGCGATAAAGTTGCAACAGGCCACTATGCAATGATAAAAGGAAATGAGCCGGACTTAACATTAAATATTCCTAAAGATAGGTCGAAAGATCAAACATATTTTCTATATATGCTAAATCAAAGTATCATGAAAAACTTACTCTTCCCTCTACAAGATATTGATAAAAATGAAGTTAAAAATATTGCCAAAGATTTTGATTTATCTATTTATCAAAAAAAAGAAAGCATGGGCATATGCTTTATAGGAAAAAAGGATTTTTCAAGTTTTATCAAGAAGTACATAAATACCAAACATGGAAATATATGCGATGAAGATGGTTATGTTCTTGGAGAGCATGATGGTCTTTTCAACTATACAATTGGACAACGAAAAGGCATAAGAGTTGGTGGAAATAAAAATTATAGTGAGAAACCATGGTTTGTTATAAACAAAGACATTGACCAGAATAAATTAATTATAAGCCAGGATGAAGACAGATTAATTGCATTAGGAAAGGTAGAACTTAAAAACATGAGCTGGGTACGCTCACAACCTTCTGAAAATCTCAAATGTAAAGCAAGATTTCGACATGGAGGGAAATTAATCCCTGTTAACATTACTAAAGATAACAATAAATATTATTTAGATATGCTAGATGGAGAGAGAGCAATTACCCCTGGCCAATCAGCTGTGTTATATAATGGTGACGAATGCATAGGTGGAGGGATAATTAGTTCCGTATGTTGATAAAGAATATAGATGAGCAGACAATAGCATTGGCAGGCCTATATCAATCCTGTTATGTTGTATCAAATGTTGCCTGGAAAGGTGAATATAATGAGGAGGACTTTCTTCCGCTGATTAATAGCATTTTACAAATTGACTCTACAATTGTTAAAGATATATATATAGATATTGATAATATTAAGTCAGGATTTATTTACCTGAAAAAGCAGATAATAGGTGATATATTCACAAGAAGCAGTGAAACAAGAAGATACATAGAGTCTTTGAAAATATTATCCAATCATCTGATGGGTGATCAAAAAACTGTAACTTTAATGCAAAATTTACTGAAAGAGTTAAAAGAGAATACTGATAACCTCACCACAGATGAAAAGGCTGAAAAATTATCAGGAATATACCAAAAAACACTGAGTAAATTTGAACCTAGAATTATTGTCAATGGAGAGAACAAATATCTTACTGATCCTATCCAAGCATCAAGGATAAGAACGGCTCTATTTGCAGGCGTAAGAGCAACACTCTTATGGGAGCAGCTTGGGGGATCTAAATGGAAACTCTTTCTATTTAAATCCTCTTTTTCACAAACAATAGATTCATATGTTAGCTCTACGAAGAGCTAGCAATATTTTTTAATACGTAATTAAGTATTCCATCATTTGTAAAATAATTCCATTCCATAGCAGTATCTATTCTAATTTTTACACTGAACTCAAATGGCCTATTGTCTTTAGTTGTCATGATTTTAACTGACTTATCATTTATATTTATCTTATCAATTGTAAATTGAGCAGTTTTATCTAAACCAAGTGAGTCAAAATTATTGTTGTCTAAATACTCTAAAGGTAATACACCCATTCCTACAAGATTAGAGCGATGAATACGCTCATAGCTTTCTGCTACAACTGCTCTCACGCCTAATAGTTTAGTTCCTTTCGCAGCCCAGTCTCTTGAAGAACCACAGCCATAGTTTTTACCTGAAAAAATAATAAGATTGTCATTCGATTTTCTATATTTTTCAGCAGCATCAAATATAGACATTTCTTCTTTTGATGGAATGTGAATAGTGAAACCACCTGTTTTTTCAGGGACAAGCTTATTAGCAATTCTAATATTTGCAAAAGTTCCTCTTTTCATAATCTTATAATTACCTCGTCTAGAACCATAGGAATTAAAGTCTGCAATTTGAGTTCCATTTTTAACCAAGAACTTTCCAGCAGGCGTTGAATCCTTGAAAGATCCAGCAGGTGATATATGATCAGTTGTAACACTATCTCCTAGGATTAATAATGGATATGCATCAGCTATTGAATCAAGTTTATGTAAATCATCATCTATATTTTCAAAAAATGGAGATGGTTGTATATACGTTGAATCTTCTTGCCAATTAAAATATTCAGAATCATCAGTACTAATATCTTTCCAGTTTGTGTCACCATCAAATAGATCAGCATATGAATCAGTAAACATTTTTCTGTCAATATTTTTATCAACAACCGAGCGTATTTCATCTGATGAAGGCCAGATATCACCTAGATATACATCGTTCCCACTCAAATCTTTACCGAGACTTTCTTTGGATATATCGAGCCCGATCTGTCCAACTAAAGAATAAGCAATCACAAGCATTGGTGATGCTAAGAAATTCATTTTTATCTCTGGATGAATACGTCCTTCAAAGTTTCTATTTCCAGACAATATAGAGCTAACTATGAGATCTTTATTTGCAATTTCTTCTACGTATTTATCTTTTAGTGGTCCTGAGTTACCAATACATGTTGTACAACCATAACCAATAATATTAAAACCAAGCTTATCAAAATACTCAATTAATTTAGCCTTTTCTAAATAATTTTTAACAACCCTTGACCCAGGAGCTAATGATGTTTTGACCCACTCCTTAACCTTAAGTCCTTTTTCAACAGCCTTTTTAGCTAACAAACCAGCACCAATAATTACGCTAGGATTAGATGTATTAGTGCAGCTTGTGATGGCAGCAATCATTATCGCCCCATCAACTATTCCTGAGTCATCTTGTGATATATCCTTTTTTTGTTTCGTGATTTCATTCGTCACAATCTTTTTTACGTCTCTAAGATTAACTCTATCCTCTGGTCTCTTTGGTCCAGATAAACATGCTTGTACGCTAGAAATATCAAGATGTAAATTATCACTATATATAATTTCATCAGACGCATCCCTGAATAGACCAACTTTTTTAGAATACTCTTCAATTATTTTTACATGTGATTCTTCCTTGCCCGTGGTATTCATGTAACTTAAAGTCATATCATCTATAGGAAAAAATCCACATGTAGCACCATATTCTGGAGCCATATTTGCTATAGTACAACGATCTGCAATTGACAAAGAATCTAAGGCATCACCATAAAATTCTACGAACTTACCAACAACATTTGCCGCACGTAACTGTTCAACTATAGTTAAAACTAAATCAGTTGCAGTAGTAGACTTCTCTAGACTTCCAGTCAACTTAAAACCAATTACTTCTGGTAGCAGCATAGGTATTGGTTGTCCTAGCATAGCAGCTTCTGCTTCAATGCCTCCGACTCCCCATCCAAGCACACCAAGTCCATTAACCATTGTTGTATGGGAATCTGTTCCCACCACTGTGTCAGGATATAAAGTCTCATTCTTATTAAAAATGACCTGAGAAATATACTCAATATTAATCTGATGGATAATGCCATTATTAGGCGGCACAATTCTAAGGTTTTCAAACGCACTCTGTCCCCATTTCAATAACCTATATCTTTCAATATTTCTTTTATATTCAAGCTGTGTATTTAAATCTTTAGAGTCAGAAGCACCATAATGATCAACCATAACAGAATGATCTATTATTAAATCAGTTTGACATTGAGGGTTAATTAATTTTGGATCCCCATTTAATTTTTTAACAGCATCACGCATAGATGCTAAATCAACAACTGCTGGTACACCAGTAAAGTCTTGCATGATAACTCGGCTAGGATAAAAAGTTATTTCTGTTTGATCTTGGATACTTCCATTCCATGACATAAACTTATCAATAACATCGCTTGAATCAGATTTATTATTTCTTATATAGTTTTCAAATAACACTCGAAGCGAGTATGGCAAGTGTTTAATTTCGGCTTTATTAATATTATAAATATCATATGACTGGTCTGATTGCTTAAGTTTGTCTTTAAAGTCCATGTTTTCTTATCCCTCAAAAAATTGTCAACATCTTATCATATAATGTAATAAAAATTCTATTTTATTTGGCTGGTACTACTTTTTTAATATGCTCAATGCTGATTCCATAAGGATTACTAGCTTTATTATTATCGAAAACTCCAATTATTCTCTTACCCTCATTTGCCCCGGCCATGGCCTCATTTAAGATATCTTCCAGCTTTTTACTATATTTTAATTTATATAGTCTAGGGAGAGAGTTATTTGAAATATTTTCAACTAAAATAATGAATTGATTATCTATTTTCTTAACATATAAGATATTAAATTTATTAGGAAAATCTAATGTGACTGGATAGCCTAGGTTATCAAATATTTTCGCTTGTAAAAATAAAAATAATAATAATATTGATGTAGACAAATATATCATTTTTTTAAAAGACTCTTTTTTTATGAGAGCAAAAATTAATATTCCATAAACTACTGTTAACAATATAATGACAAAATAAATATTCATATTCACTAATAACCTTTCAAACTATATGGAGTGAGTATTTCATTGGCAGCATAAATAGATTTAAAATTTCCTTCTGAGTCAAGACGGAATTTTGTGATTGTTAGCTCTGTATCTTCATTCTTTAGAACAACATCTCCTACGAATACTAATCTTAAAGATGGATTTACTTTTTCAATAATTATTTTAGCTTCAACCGGACTATTACTCTTATGATCATATAAATATAAATTAACGACATACTCTCCTGGAATAATGCCTCGTAATGTTACTACTTCACGGTTTATCGGATAAATAACTTCTTTGCCATCAATAATAATTTTATCATTTACCACTCCCCTGTCATCCCTATCTAAATGCAACCATCCGGCGTCTTTTTTTAAATATGATACGATTTCACCATTTGGATCTTTAACCCAAATATCTATGTCATCTGGAAGACTATCCTTCCAGTCAACAGTTATAATATACTCAGCTTTCATATTAACATTACCAAGCTTAGTGATAGGATTTATAAACAACATAGTTATAAAGAATAAAAATGTAAAACCTAGAAGAATATTGAATAATAAGTCTGTAAACGGATCAAAGCTAGAGTATCTTTTTTTCATCTTCATAAATTTTCTTTAGTTCATCATCAAAAAATGGAATACATGTATTGCATATATGAAATATTTTATATACAAGTACCTCTAGATATTTATACTGCATTGATAATAAAATTGATGTTACTAGACCGGTTAAGGTCGTATATAGGGCAACCTTCATTCCCTCACTCATATTTTGAAGTAATGTATTCATTAAGGTGAAATCAAAATTTTCGATCTCAGTAATTGCTGATAACATTATAATGAACCCTATGACTGTTCCAATAAGACCAAGTTTTAATAATAAATCTACAACAAACCATCCTGTTTCTAATTTAGCAGTCAAATCATTCTCAAAGCTATTCCTTGCTTCCTTTGACTCTTTGTTGTTAGACACTAAAGTGATAATTGATGTAATGTACTTTGCTATAACAATATCATCATGATGATTTGATTTTTCAAAATAGAAAATATTTTTTGCTGCATCTTTTTTTGAATTAGCTGATAAATTTTCTAAAAACAATTCAATATTCAAATATCTATCCTTAATAAAAAATAATTCCATTCCAACTTTTAAAGTAAAAATAAAGAAAATAAATATTATTAAAGAAGATATATGGCTAATGTCATTAAATAATATTAAAGTTAAAAAGCCAAGTTGATGCATTACCAGAAAAGTAATGATTAAACTTATAAAAAATAAAAACCATTTTATAAAAATTAAATCACTTATGTGTTTCTTTAACATAATTAGTTAGATTAATTTTTTTGGATCCAAGAGCTTCAAGATTTGAGATCTTGTTAAATTAGTTTTTTCTTCCGTGATATCTATAATAGATTTATTTGTCTTATAAGCTTCTTTTACTATTTTTGATGCTAAATCATAACCAATTGTTTCATTTAATTTAGTAGCAATGATAGGATTCTTTTCCAAATTTAATTGAATATTTCTTTTATTTACTTTGAAAGTATCAATAGTATCAGCTAAAGAATAAACAGAATTTATTAATAAATTAAAAGACTCTATTATATTTTTTGAAATGAGAGGAAGCATGGTATTTAGTTGAAAATTTCCAGATATACAAGCTATGTTAATAGCGCTATGGTGGCCTGTTACCTGTGCCATCGCCATCAATACTGCTTCAGGAATCACGGGGTTTATTTTACCTGGCATTATACTACTGCCTGGTTGCAAAGGTTTCAGAGTAATCTCTGAAAGACCTGAAACTGGTCCACTATTCATCCATCTTAAGTCATTAGATATTTTTGTTAAGGATGAGGCAACTCTGAGTAATGCTCCACTCATAGTCAAGATATGATTTTGAGAACTAATCATTTCAGATTTATTTGGATTAGATGTAAATTTTGCGCCTGTCTTTCCTAAAATTTTATTTAGCTCAGTAGAAACTAATTTCCCAAAATTCTTTGGAGCATTTAATCCTGTTCCAATTGCAGTTCCACCTATAGGCAAATACTGTAATTCTTCAGCACTTTGGAGCAATGGTTGGTTGCAATGCACTATCTGCTCTCTCCAAGATTCTATTTCATAACTCAAAGATAAAGGCACGGCATCCATTAGATGTGTTCTACCGGATTTGATAATATCTTTTACTTCAAATTCTTTATCAATTAGCTTCATTGTAAAATAATCCAAGGCATCATTTAACTCTAGAGCTAATAGCACAGAACAAATATTGATTGTTGTTGGAATTACATCATTTGAACTCTGTGATTTATTAATATCATCATTAGGGTGAACTTTTTTCTTGAGCTTTTTAGAGACAGTAGTTGCTAATACTTCATTCATATTCATATTAGTACTCGTACCTGATCCAGTTTGGTACAAGTCAATCGGAAATTGGTCATAATATTTATCAATATTTTTATGAATATCTAATGCGCAACTGCTAATAGCTTTTGCTTTTGTAGCTGGCATTAATTTTGCTTTATGATTAGCCAACGCACAGGCAGCTTTCAGCGCAGCCAATGATTCTATAAAATCTGGGGGGAACACATCTCCGCTAATCTTGAAGTTATCTATTGCTCTTTGAGTTTGTGCGCCATAAAGTGCAGTTTTAGGAACTTTTACCTTTCCCAGTGAGTCCTCTTCTGTTCTGAAAGTAATTTTTTTCATATTATTTTTTTAAATTTATAATTATTATTATGTTATAATACCATCTTTGAGATGAATGTGGTTATGAAAAAAGATGATTTACTCTCAATCTCTCCTCTAGATGGAAGATATTCAGGTGCATGTAAAGACATAAGTGATGTCTTCTCTGAGTATAGTTTAATTAAACATAGAGTCTTTGTTGAGATTAAATGGTTTATATTTTTATCGAAAATTGACAAAATTAAAGGACTTCCAAAAGTCAAAGCTAAGGATGAAAAATTCTTGCTAAATATTCATGATAGTTTTAGTTTAAATGATGCAAAACTAGTTAAAAAATTAGAAAGCACAACTAAGCACGATGTAAAAGCTGTAGAATATTTCTTAAAATTAAAATTTGATGCTAAGCCTGGTCTGAAAAAATATAAAGAGTACATCCATATATGTTGCACCTCAGAAGATATCAATAATCTTTCTTATGCCCTCATGGTGAAGACGGGGCAAGGATTAATATTAAATAAACTCAACATCTTAAATATCTTAATTAAAAAATATATAAAAAAGTATTCTAAAAATATCATGCTATCGCATACCCATGGTCAGCCTGCAACTCCAACATCAATGGGAAAAGAGTTCTTAAACTTCCATGCTAGGCTCACTCTTTTGCAGAAAAAAATAAAAAATCTCAGCATTATGGGAAAATTTAATGGTGCTACGGGGAATTATTCTGCTCATAGTATAACTTTCCCGAATATAAATTGGCCTATTATTAACAAAAGATTTATTAACAGCCTAGGCATTGAAGAAAATAAGTATACAACTCAAATAGAACCTCATGACTATATTTGTGAAATATCTAATAACATAGCTCATGTAAATTCTATTCTTATTGGATTTTCTCAAGATATGTGGTCATATATCTCGAAAAATTATTTTATACAAAAAAATATTTCAGGTGAAATTGGTTCTTCTACAATGCCTCATAAAATTAACCCCATTAATTTTGAAAATGCCGAAGGTAATCTAGGTTTAGCTAATAGTGTATTAAAATTTTTATCTGAAAAGCTAACAATATCTAGATTGCAAAGAGATCTATCAGATTCAACAGTACTAAGAAATATTGGTGTTTCATTTGGTTATTCATACCTAGCTTATGAAAACCTAATGACGGGGCTGCATAAGTTGTCTATAAATAGTAAAAAAATTAATGATGATATTGTGGATGCATGGGAAATATTAGCTGAACCCATACAAATGGTTGCTAGAAAATATCATATTTCAAATTCTTATGAGCTACTAAAAAAAGTAACTAGAGGCAAGAAAGTGAACAAAGAAGTCATCCATAAGCTTATCGTATCTCTCAAAATACCAGAAAATGAGAAAAAATTACTTCTTAGCCTGACACCCAAAAAATATATTGGTTATGCAATAAAGTTATGTAATGAAAAACACTAGTCTTGATAAAATTGTTCAACTTGAAAATTTTATTCAATCACATGGTCATGAATTTCAATCAATCAGTAATGAGATAAAAATATATCTACTGAATGATAGTGAGATCCATATTATTATTAGTGATTCCATTGATATTTATACCTATGAGATCTCGGGTATAGATAATAAATATTCGTCAAAAGATATCGAGGGTGCTAAAACTATTTTAAAACAGTTTCTTATTTTTTAGGCTTCATATGAGGAAATAACAAAACATCTCTTATAGATGCTGAGTCAGTAAATATCATGATCAACCTATCTATCCCAATTCCAGCACCAGCAGTAGGCGGCATACCATACTCAAGAGCCGTTACAAAATCTTCGTCGTAACTCATTTTCTCATCATCATCCGAATTTACCTGCTCCTTGAATCTGTTAGATTGTTCTTCAGGGTCATTGAGTTCTGAGAACCCATTTGCTATTTCTCTCCCTGCTATAAATAATTCAAAGCGTTCCACCAGATTTGGCTCATCATCAAAACTTCTCGACAAAGGGGAGACCTCTGTTGGATAATGCGTGACAAATGTTGGATTAATAAGTTCTTTCTCTACCATTTTATCAAATATATCTAAATGCATTTTAACTATAGAGCCTTTATCAGAAATTTTGATACTATTTTCAGAACAATAGTCCTCTATATACTTCTTATCATTAAATTTAGACGAATCAATTCCTTCGGCATATTTTTCTATAGAATCATAAAATTTAATTTTCGTAAATGGTGTTTTAAAATTAATCTGAAGGTCTTGATATTTAAAATTAGAACTAAAATTTAATGAACTAATGATTTTGCTAAATAAATTTTCTATTAAAGACATTAAGTATATGTAGTCTTGGTAAGCACAATAAAATTCTATCATTGTAAATTCTGGATTATGTTTAACAGAGAGTCCCTCATTACGGAAACTTCTATTAATCTCAAAAACTTTTTCATATCCGCCAATAATACAACGTTTTAAAAATAGTTCCGGAGCTATTCTTAGGTATAAATTAAGATCGAGTGAATTATGATGTGTGATAAATGGTTTTGCAGCAGCTCCCCCAGGAATCATATGCATCATTGGTGTTTCCACTTCTAAGTAATCATCTTCTATAAAAAAATTTCTAATCTCAGACACTATTTTTGAACGTGTTTTAAATAAACTTTTAGTTTCTGGATTTATCATTAAATCTAAATACCTTTGTCTATATTTAATCTCAATATCAGCTATCCCATGAAATTTCTCTGGTAGCGGCCTTAGAGATTTTGACAAAAGTATAATTGATGAAGTATTGACGGTTAATTCACCTGTTTTAGTCTTAAACAGTACTCCTTCAATTCCAACAATATCTCCTAAATCTAGATTATTAAATAAAAGATAACTGTCTTCTCCTACTTGTTTTTTTTGTAAATAGATTTGTATGTTTCCACTTTCATCATGTAAGTTTGCAAAAGATGAGTTACCCATATTTCTTATTGTCAACAATCTTCCAGCAATAGAAACAGGTATATTTTTTTCAGCTATATCTTCTTTTTCAAGATCTTTATACTTATCACTAATACTATTGGCATAATCTTTTTTTCTAAATGTATTAGGATATGCTTTATTATTTACCTTGATAGCATCAAGCTTCTTTTTTCTCTCAGTAATTAATTTGTTTTCTTCTGTCATTCTAAAGTCCTTCTTTTAAGCTTTTTTCAATAAAATCATCTAAGTCACCATCCAATACGGCTTGTATGTTACCAGTCTCATGTTTTGTTCTTAAATCTTTTATCCTGCAGTCATCCAAAACATATGATCTTATTTGACTACCCCATGATATGTCAGATTTTTCTGATTCAACTTTGTTCTTAATCTCATTCTTTTTAGTCATTTCAAATAAATATAGCTTAGCACGTAGTTGTTTCATTGCACTTTCTTTGTTTTTATGTTGTGATCTTCCATTCTGACACTGAGTTACAATTTTACTTGGGAGATGCGTAATTCTTACAGCTGATTCTGTTGTGTTTACATGTTGACCGCCTGCTCCACTAGCCCTATAAACATCGATACGTAAATCAGCAGGATTAAGATTGATTTTAATATCTTCATTAATTTGAGGATATACAAAAACAGAGGCAAATGATGTATGTCTTCTACTACCTGAGTCAAAAGGAGATTTTCTTACTAGCCTATGTACACCAGTTTCTGTTCTAAGCCATCCATATGCATACAAACCATTTACTTTAATTGTTGCGCTTTTATAACCTGCAACTTCTCCCTCAGAGAGCTCAACAACCTCATGTGAAAACTTTTTAGATTCTAACCAGCGCAGATACATTCTCAGAAGCATTGCTACCCAGTCTTGCGCTTCTGTTCCTCCGGATCCTGACTGAATATCAACATATGCATCATACTGATCTTCTTTTTGCTTAAACATTTGAGTTGTTTCTAGTAACCCTATTTCTTTTTCTAAACTATTAGATATCTGAAGCATTTCATCTACCATCTCCTTATTATCTGCAATTATCCCATCATCCAATAATGATGTTATTGTATATTGGATAAGATCGATATCATCTTGAATTTTAATGAGATTTTGAAGAAGATCTTGTTTGTGCTTTTGTTCTTTTTGCAAAGCTAGCAACTTAACTTTATCTGACCAATTTTCTTCAAGTACTAACTCTGATGACAGGAAATCTAATTTTCCCTGTATGGAGTCATAGTCAAACTAACCTCCGGACTTCAGTAAGTCTTTTTGCGAAATCTTTATTTTTTTCCAGAACATCTTCTATATTAGGCATAAATATTCTCTGTTAATTTTGAAAATATATCTAATCTCTCAAACCATTTTTCTTTATAAGAATCTAGTTCTTGGCCAGATATAACTGTCTTTTCAAACTCTCCATTTCTTATAGCTAAAAATACAATAATGGAATCAATATTCGTTTCATATTGCCAGTCATGTGCTATAGCATAAGCTGCTAACTGCAAAAAATACTCTTCCATTTCTTCTTTAGTTTTTTTTCTATATGATGATTTATAGTCAATTACTGATAATCTTTCATCTTTTATTCCAATAAGATCTATTGTTCCAGCATATAAATTTTTATATAAAACTGAAACTTCAGTACCCCAAGCTTCATCTAGACCATCAATAAAATTATCTATAATAATCTGTGCTAATTTTTTAGCTATGATATAATTTTTGTTATCACTATGAAAGGTATCATCTCTGGAAACATAGTATTCCAGATATTTATGCATATAATTTCCGATTTCCATCGAATCAGTTTTATGACTAAAATCAAAGTTTACTTGCTGCTTTGGATTAGTGAGTCTAAGTATACTGGTTACGCTAGGAACATTAAGGTTTTCAGAAACAGAGTAAAATCTAATATTATTTATTTTATTAACATGGTAAACAGGATAACTATATTTTTCTCTGAAAGAATTAATCATAGTTATCTTTTAAGAATCGACAAAATATTTTCAAGATCAGACTTAATTTGAGTCACCATATGCTTATCGATTAATGGGTCTGGTTTGATTTGATTATTATTTATCATGTTTTTAGCACCCTCTATTGTAAAACCCTCATCTTGCAATAATGCTTTAATCTTTAAAATCATCACAAGGTCTTTTTGCTGGTAATATCTTCTATTTCCTTTTCTTTTTATAGGGTCTAACTCTGAAAATTCTTGTTCCCAGTACCTGAGGACATGGGCTTTTACATCACAAATTTTAGAGGTTTCCCCAATAGTGAAATATCTTTTATTAGGTATAACGGGGGCACTTTTATTTTGATTTTCCATCATATGCTTCTAATTTATTCTTTAGTTTGAGACCAGATTTAAAGGTAACCACTCTTCTTTCTGAAATTGTAACATTTTCCCCAGTTTTTGGATTTCTACCTGGTCTGGCTACCTTCTCTCTGAGGGTGAAGTTACCAAAACCAGAAAACTTTATATCATTACCTTCTTCAAGAGTACCTTTGATCATCTCAAAAAATTCCTCTATAAATTCTTTGGCTTCTCTTTTATTGAGGCCAACTTCATCATGTATTACTTCAACAAGTGAATTTTTTGTAATTGTCATTATTATGTTCTAACTACTGCCTTATGCTTACTCTGCAACAGGCTTATTATTTTTTCCATCTCATCATTGATTTGATTATCAGTTAATGTGCTTAGCTTATCTTGAAATATAAACTCAATAGTTATACTTTTTTTTCCTATTCCAAATTCAGCCTTACTATAGAATATATCACTTATTTTAATATTTATCATATAGTTAAATGATTTTCTTTCTACCGCATCTATTATATCATTCGCAAGAATATTGTCATTAACTAGAATAGTTAAGTCTCTCTTAATCTTTGGAAATATAGAGATTTTTTTGTATTTGATGCTATCAATACCAACAACCTTGTCTATCATTAACTCAAAATAGAATATTTTATTTTTAATAGAATATTGAGAATATAAAGCCTTATTAGGCTCCCCACAGTATCCTACAATCTTATTATTCTGCTTTATGACTGCCTGACAGCTCTTGCTCAGATAACTGATACTTGCGTGGGTTTCAAAGCTTAAATTTGGCAATATAGATAACAGATCGCCTTTTAAATCAAAAAATGAAAGCTTGCTCTGATCATTTTTTAAATTGGATTCTGAATTAACACCAGAAATTGCTCCAGCTAAAATATTTTCTTCAATAATTTTCTTATCACTGTGTTTTATATAGGTTCTCCCAGATTCAAATATCTTTAAATTGAGATTTTTCCTACTAAAGTTATAATTGCAAGTATTCAAAATACTGTTTACCATCGACCCTCTTAACTCGGCTTTATCCTCAGATATCGGATTCATGATACTAATAATCTTAGATTTTGATACGTGGTTTTCTTGATCACCTTTTGGAATAAAGCTAAACGAAATCACCTCATTATAACCACGTGCCACCAATAAGTTCGAGTAATCATTAGTTTTATTTTCAATATTTCTGATATTATCCAAAGATTTGGAGGTTAAATCTGGAGTAAAACTATTATAACCATATACTCTGGCAACTTCCTCAACTAAATCTTCTGGTATTAGAATATCAAATCTATGGCTAGGCACAGTTACCTTAAGCCCTGTTTTCTTCTTTTCTGGATTAAAGCCAAGGTATTTAAGAGTCTGGATTATAAAACTATCAGATATTTTTATACCTAAAGATGATTCGAATAAATTAAAATCAATCAAAATACTCTTACCTATATGTTTAGCTGTTTTTAAAGCAGAAGAATGGTTTAAAAAATAATCACCAATACTTGTATGTTCTTTCAAGATTGCAAGAACTCTACCAAGAGAATATTTATTTAAGAGTGGGTCAACCCCTCTTTCAAATCTATATGATGCATCTGTCTGTAAGCGAAAGAATTTTGAAGATTTTCTTATTATATTTGGCGTGAAATAAGCAGATTCAATAATAATACTTTTGGTTTTAGTACTAACCGAAGATCCTTCTGAACCTATTACACCAGCTATCGCTTGAGGCTTTTCATCATCTGATATAACAGGGGTATCTGTTGTCAAATTATAATTCTGACCATCTAGAGCAGCTAACTTCTCATTTTTTCTTGCATATCTTACGCTAATCTTTCCAGTAAATTTTTGATTATCAAATGCATGCATTGGTTGGCCATTCTCAAGCATGACATAATTCAATACATCTACTACAAGATTAATTTTTTTTAAACCACATGTCTCAAGCCTTTCTTGTATAAAAAGAGGAGTTGCAACTGAATTATCAATATTTTTAATAACTAATACACTATATGAAGAACTAATTTTCTTGTCTATATTTGAAAAAATACTTTCTTTTGATTTTATAAATTTTATATATTTTGGCAGAGATACCTTTTTTTTATATATAGGACTTATGTCTCTAGCGATACCCATAATTGACAAACAGTCAGCCCTATTTGGCGTCATGTCAATGTCTATCATGATATCCTTTTTGGTTTTAACTATAGATGATACTTCTAATCCCAGCGATGTAAGTTCTTCGACAAAGATATCATTTTTTTTAATGTTAGGAACATATTCTTTTAACCAATTCAAGCTAATTTTCATAATTATTTTAACCCTTTGAATTGTGATAAGAATGAAATATCATTTTCATAAAACATTCGTAAATCTACTATATCATATTTAAGCATGGCCAATCTTTCAACACCTAGGCCAAATGCAAATCCAGAGTATTGTTTGGTATTAATTTTAACATTTGATAAAACATTTGGATGAACCATTCCGCAACCAAGGACTTCAAGCCATTTACCTTTAAATTTGATATCTAGTTCTGCTGATGGCTCCGTAAACGGGAAGTAAGAAGGTCTGAAGCGTATCTCCATATCTTTCCCAAAAAATTCTTTTATGAAGTTAATTAAAACCCCTTTTAAATGACAAAAATTAACATTCTTATCAATATGAAGACCCTCTATTTGATGAAACATAGGCGAGTGTGTCGGATCAGAATCACATCTATAAACCTTCCCTGGGGTCATGATTTTTAATGGAGCTTTATTAGATAACATGGATCTTATTTGAACAGATGAAGTATGTGTTCTTAAGAGTTTATCGTCAGATACATAAAAAGTATCATGCATATCTCTTGCTGGATGAGTGTCTGGAATATTTAATGCTTCAAAATTATGAAACTCATCTTCAATTTCAATACCGCTGACTGATGTAAATCCATGGTTGCTGAGTATTGATATGATTTGATTTATAGTAATTGAGATTGGGTGCCTAGACCCCATAGATATGTTTTTCCCAGGCAAAGTTACATCAGTAAAGTCATTATTTTCTTTTGTTTGTTGAATATTATCGAGCTCTAAAGTAATTAGCTCTTGTGTCTGACTTTTTAAAATATTTAGAGACTTGCCTAGCTCTTTTCTTTCTTCTAAACTGGCATCTTTTAGTTTGCTGAATTCATTCGTGACAACTCCGCTTTTACCAAGATAATATGCCTTAATATTTGCAATATCATGAGGAGATTTACATTCCTTTAATTTCTCTCTAAGTTCTGAAATTAGTGAAGTATAATTTTTTGACACAAGTTAAAAATAGCTATTTTTGACTAGCTATAGAGTTTACGATAGCTGTAAAATTTTCAGCATTATTCACTGCCAAATCAGCTAACATTTTCCTGTTAATTGTAATATCTGCCTTTTTAAGCTGATTCATTAACTGACTATAAGACATATTGTTTAATCTTGCAGCTGCATTAATTTTTGTTATCCACAATGACCTAAATTGTCTTTTTCTTTGTTTTCTACCAATATATGCATATTGCCCAGCCTTTATAACTGCTTGCTTAGCAACTCTATATACTTTACTTCTGGCACCTTTGTAGCCCTTCGCTAATTTTAATACTTTCTTGTGTCTTGCATGTGCAACTACACCACGTTTTACGCGTGCCATAATTTTCTCCTATTTAATATGGTAACATCCTTTTAACTAGTGCTTTGTCAGCTTTGCTAACTAACAGGTCATCTCTTAGATGTCTTTTTCTTTTAGAACTCTTTTTAGTTAATATGTGCCTACGATGAGATTGTGCTCTCTTCATTTCATCTGAAGGAGTCTTCGAAAATCTCTTTGCGGCTCCACTATGGCTTTTCATTTTTGGCATCATCTTCCTCTTATTAGGCTAAAAACGTGTTAAGTATACAGTAATTATTTCTTTGGTGCTATAACCATTACCATTTGTCTGCCCTCAAATAGCGGTATTTGCTCAACAATTCCTATTTCATCTAAATCTTTCTGCACTCTATCTAAAACTTCTCGTCCAATTACCTGATGAGCAATCTCTCTACCTCTAAATCGCATGGTTATTTTGGCTTTATCTCCACCATTTAAGAACTTCGTTATGCTCTTCAATTTAACCTGGTAATCAGCTTCTTCTGTATTTGGTCTGAATTTAATTTCTTTTACCTGAGTCTGTTTTTGTTTTTTCTTTGCCGCATGGGCTTTTTTTTGATTATCAAATCTAAATTTGCCATAGTCCATTATTCTACAAACTGGCGGTGTTTGGTTGGGCACTATTTCTACTAGATCTAATTCCTCTTCCTTAGCTAATTCTAAAGCTTTTGCAGTATCAAGAACGCCTACCTGATCTCCATTTGATGCTATCAACCTTACTTCTAGAACGCTAATCCTCGCATTCATCCTTGGTCTTCTATTAATCGCTATAATATTACTCCTAACTAGTTTTTTAAAACAATACTCTTGTTACCTACAAGAGTTTCTACCATTTTGATAAATTTATCAACATCCATTACTCCTAGATCTTCACCAGTCCTAGTTCTCACAGATATTTGGTTACTTTCAACTTCTTTATCACCAATAACTAGTAAATATGGAACTCTCATCATGCTATGGTGACGAATTTTATAGCTGATTTTTTCATTTCTCAAATCAGATGATGCTCTTATGCCTAAATTATTTATCTGCTTAGCTAGTTCCAAGCAATGAGCTTCTTGATTTTCTGATATATTTATTATGACTGCATGAAGTGGTGACAGCCATAAAGGTAAGTCACCGGCATATTCTTCTATAAGGATACCTACAAACCTTTCTAAAGAGCCAAGTATTGCCCGGTGTATCATTACAGGTGCAACTTTATCACCATTATGGTCAACATATGTTGCATCTAACCTCGCAGGCATAGAGAAATCTAGTTGTATAGTTCCTAACTGCCATACTCTTTCAAGTGAGTCTTTTAAAGAGAAATCAATTTTAGGACCATAGAATGCTCCGTCACCTTCATTTAGTTGCCATTTAACATCACTAGCATCTAAAGCCTTCATGAGAGCATCTTCAGATTTATCCCAGATTTCTTCCCCGCCAACTCTTTTCTCTGGTCTAGTTGATAATTCAACCTTAATCTCTTCAAATCCAAATTGTCTATAAATTTCATAGATGGTTTTTATTAATAATTTTATTTCATTTTCAATCTGGTCAGGCGTACAAAAAATATGGGCATCATCTTGGGTAAATGCTCTTATGCGCATCAAGCCATGCAATGTTCCTGATGGTTCATTTCTATGCACCAAGCCAAACTCTGCAAACTTAATAGGCAAATCTCTGTAACTTTTCAAACCTTGGTTAAAGACCTGAATATGTCCCGGACAACTCATTGGCTTAACCGCATATTCTTTATTTTCAGATGAAACATCAAATATAAGATCTGAGAACTTGTCTAAGTGGCCAGACTTTTTCCATAATGACTTATCTAAAATCTGCGGAGTATTTATGATCTTATAATCATAATTTCTCAGATATGAGGTAATAAAGTCCTTAACAATATTAAAAAGCTTCCAACCATTATCATGCCAAAATACCATGCCTGGAGACTCCTCTTGAAAATGAAAATAATCGAGTTTTTGTCCTATCTTCCGATGATCTCTCTTCTCGGCTTCTTCAAGCTTATGTAGGTAAGCCTTCAGGTTATCCTTTGTATCCCATGCAGTACCATATATTCTTTGAAGCTGCTCATTCTTTGAATCCCCTTTCCAATAAGAGCCAGAAATTTTCATGAGTTTAAAATAGTTTAACTCTTTTGTGCTTATAAGATGGGGTCCTCTGCACATATCTATATACTCTTCATGATGATAAATGGCTATTACTTCATCAGAAGGTATGTCAGCAATTAACTTTAATTTATAATCCTCTTTTCTTTCCCTGAATACACTCTGAGCCTTTTCTTTAGTCACGACTTCTCTTATAATTTTATAATTCTTTTTTGCAAGTTTTTTCATCAAAGCTTCAATAGAGGACAAGTCTTTTTCAGAGATGCTATCTTCATTATAGATATCATAATAAAACCCATTATCAATTGTAGGTCCAATAACCATTTTTGTATTAGGATATATCTGTTTGATTGCATGACCAAAGACATGTGCGCATGTGTGTCGGATTATCTCAAGGCCTTCTTCTTCATCAGGCTTAATGAGCTCTATAGATACATCTTTTTTTACAATTTCGCTTAAATCTACTAAGACACCATCTATCTTTGCGGCAACAGGTCTAATATCTGAGAAGTTATTTTTAACAATCTCATCTACTGACAAGTTTTCAACAGCCTCAATAACTTTGTTTTCTATAGTAATTTTATACATAATTTTATATTCTAGGCACGATTGGACTCGAACCAACGACCTCCACCATGTCAAGGTGGCGCTCTAACCAGCTGAGCTACGCGCCTAAGTCATGTAAAATTAACATGCCAATAGGCTATTCTCAAGCTAATTATATTCATAAATAACTTATATTCTTATCCTTCGCTTCCTTTATTTTTGTTTGGTAGATCAAGAAAATTTTCCTGTATCGTAGCTATTTGATCTCTTATTTGAGCTGCTTTTTCAAATTCTAAATCTCTAGCATGTACAAACATATGTTTTTCTAGCTCCTTAATAACAGATGTAACATTATTACCGTTTACTTTAGGATATTTTTTCTTAACATTTGATATTAGTGTTAATTTATCAAGTTTTTTAGCAGAAACATATATGTCTTCATCTAATGCTTCTTTTATAGCTTTTTTTATCCCCTCAGGTTTTATATTATTTTTCTTATTATATTCTACTTGTATGTTGCGCCTTCTTTCTGTTTCATCAATAGCCCTCTTCATAGATTTTGTAATGACATCGCCATATAAAATGACATGCCCATCAATATTTCTTGCTGCTCTACCGATAGTCTGAATTAAAGATTTATCTGATCTTAGAAAACCTTCTTTATCTGCATCCAGTATACATACAAGTTCAACTTCAGGAATATCCAAACCTTCTCTCAATAAATTTATTCCCACCAAAACATCATAGATGCCTTTGCGTAAATCTCTAATAATCTCCACTCTTTCAACAGTATTAATGTCTGAGTGTAAATAATTAACTTTAATATTGAACTCTTGAAGATATTCAGTTAAATTTTCAGCCATTTTTTTTGTCAGCGTTGTAACTAGCACCCTGTTTCCATTTGCGATAACTTTATTAATTTCAGATAAGGCATCCTCAACTTGGTTAGAGGATGGTCGTACAGTTACTACTGGGTCAATCAACCCAGTTGGTCTTATAACTTGCTCAATTATACTATTTGAAAACTCAAGTTCATAAGGTCCTGGAGTAGCTGAAACATAAATTGTTTGAAAATCATACTTAGTAAATTCTTCGAATTTTAGAGGCCTATTATCCATTGCAGATGGCAATCTAAATCCATAATCAACCAAAGTTTGTTTTCTTGATCTATCACCTTTATACATACCACCAATTTGAGGAACAGTAACATGGCTTTCATCAAGAATAATTAATCCATCGCTTGGCAAATAATCTAAAAGGCATGATGGTGGCTCACCAGGTTGACCTCCTGAGATGTATCTAGAATAATTTTCAATACCCGAACAATATCCCATCTCGGCAATCATTTCTAAATCATAATTAGTTCTCTCTTTTAATCTCTGCGCTTCTAAAAGTTTATTTTCTTTTGAAAAAAAAGTTAATCTCTCCTTGAGCTCTTCTTTAATTTTAATTGAAGCATCATCCATAATTTCTTTTGGTGTCACATAATGTGTTTTTGGATATACCGTAAATCTATTAACTTTTTTATATATCTGTCCAGTTAAGGGATCGAATGTATATAAATTTTCAATCTCTTTATCAAATAACTCGACTCTTAACGCTTCCTTTTCTGAGTCAGCAGGAAATATATCTATAATTTCACCCTTAACCTGATAAGTTCCTCGTCTAAGCTCAAGATCATTTCTGGCATACTGAAGCTCTGTTAACCGCTTTAAGATCTGTCGTTGATTAATTATATCTCCGGTAACAAGATGTAATTTCATTTTTAAGTATTGTTTTGGGTCACCCAGACCATAGATTGCAGAAACACTGGCTACAACAATTGCATCTTTTCTCTCAGTTAATGATTTAGTAGCAGATAATCTCATTTGCTCAATATGCTCATTGAGTGAAGCATCTTTTTCTATATATGTATCAGAAACTGGTACATATGCCTCTGGTTGATAGTAATCATAGTATGATACAAAATACTCAACTGAATTGTCCGGAAAGAAATCTCTCATCTCAGAATATAATTGAGCTGCTAATGTCTTATTAGGGGCCATTACTAGTGTTGTCTTGCTAGTTTTCCTGATTACCTCTGCCATGGTATAAGTTTTTCCAGACCCTGTTACGCCAAGAAGAGTTTGATGTTGCTCACCAGCCGTAATTCCCTCAACGAGAGATTTTATAGCCATAGGTTGGTCGCCAGCTGGACTGTAGTGCGATTTAAGATTAAACTTCTTCATCAAGAAATATTTTAACACGAAGTTGACTTAAAAGACTGATTTAAGCTACTATGACTTATCCAAAGGAAATACGTTGACGTTCTCAAATA
>JAQWOB010000009.1 GCA_029246085.1 Gammaproteobacteria bacterium | reverse complement strand
TGTATTTGACGAAAACCTTCGCCAATATTATGTGTTCCTGTAGTGCAAGCTGTAACAATTGAAAGATTTGGTCCTTTATAGCCATATTTGATAGATAAATTACCAGATATCATATTAATTATTGTGGCAGGAATAAAAAATGGAGAAATCCTTCTTGGGCCTGATTTCAGATATGTGTTATGAGTAGTCTCGATACTTGGAAGACCGCCAATACCTGAGCCAATAGCAATTCCAACTCGCTCAGTATCTAAATCTGCATCATTGATCATAGAGTCATTAACCGCATCTATACCGGCGGCCATTCCATACTGCATAAATAAGTCTAGCTTTCGTTGCTCTTTAAGATCAAAATATTTTTCTGCATCAAAATCTTTAATGGATGCTGAAAATTTTACCGCCATATTTTCTGCATCAAATACTGTAATATCAGAAACACCAGACTTCCCAAGCATCAGTGATGACCAAAATTCATCAACACTGTTGCCAACCGGGGTAATACACCCTAGCCCAGTAACCACCACTCTTCTTTTATCCATTATTGTTTTACTTTAAGTTTTTATTAATATAATCAATAGCTTCTTGAACACTAGTAATCTTTTCTGCTTCTTCGTCAGGTATTTCAGTATCAAACTCTTCTTCAAGACCCATTACAAGCTCTACCGTATCCAAAGAATCAGCTCCTAAATCATCAATGAATTTAGATTCATTCTTAACGTCTTCTTCTTTAACGCTTAATTGCTTAACTACAATGCTCTTTACTCGTTCGTCTATATTACTCATGTACTTTGTCTCCTTTTGACTAATTTTATCTATGATAATGTTTTAAATATTCTACAAGAAAAACGCATCATTTCACATATATAACCCACCATTTACATTAATATTTTCACCAGTAATGTAAGACGCCTCTTCAGAGGCTATAAATTTAACAACATTGGCTAACTCTGACGCAGAACCCATTCTCCCGAGAGGTATAGAGCTTACAAGTGCAGCCTTCTGTTCTTCTTTGAGTTTTTTTGTCATATCTGTATCAATGAAACCAGGTGAAATTGTATTAACCGTAATATTTCTACTAGCAACCTCTCGTGCAAGAGACTTACTAAAACCCAAGATTGCTGACTTTGCTGAAGAATAATTTACTTGGCCAGCATTTCCACTTAAACCTACAACTGACCCTATATTAATAACTCTGCCATAACGTTGTTTCATCATATCTTTTATAATTTCTTTCGTTATACGAAAAATTGACGATAGGTTTGTCTCAATAACATCGCTCCATTCATCATCACTCATCCTAATCATTAAATTATCAGCAGTGATTCCGGCATTATTTATTAATATCGAGATGGGTCCATGAGATTCTTTTATCTGAGCATTTAGCTCTTTAATGCTATCTTTATTCTTAACATCTAGAATCGAGCCAAAACCTTTGCTATCAGATTCTGATAATATTTTATTTACCACATTAACACCTTCTTGTGATCTAGAAGTCCCGACAACAGTGTATCCTGAAGCAGATAATGATTTTAGTATTTCAAACCCTATACCTCTATTTGCCCCTGTAATTAATGCAATTTTTGCTTCAGTCATCTAATTCATCTCCAGCGCGTCATTAATATTCTCATAATTAGAGATTGACATGGTTGTTATATCATTTGCTATTCTTTTGTTCAGACCTGAAAGAACGTTACCCGGCCCTATTTCTACAAAATTTGTAATATTCATTTGTTTAATATGCTCTATTGTTTTTGTCCATAATACAGGACTATTTACCTGTTTGCACAGTGCATCGACTGTATCATCCGCAGAGAGATGTTGGTTACCATCTACATTATGAATGATGGGAAACAATATATTTTCAAAGTTATTAGTCATATTATTCAATAATTTACGCAATATATCTGAACATTCATTCATCAATGTAGTATGAGCTGCAATACTCACTGGGAGGACTTTAACTAGCTTTGCTCCTTTTGACTTAAAGGAAGATACTGAATTTTTAATGATATTCATATGACCTGCTACCACTATTTGCTTTTCAGAATTGAAGTTTACCGCTTGAATTAATTCTTTATCTGTTGATAA
>JAQWOB010000008.1 GCA_029246085.1 Gammaproteobacteria bacterium | reverse complement strand
TTTTCTACTAGAATCTCTATTTCATTATTTTCAAATTTGGAGTTTAAATTACAGTCAGATGTAATAAAGATAAATTTTAATTCATCTTTATAGCTGCTAAGGAGATCATATGTTTTATCATCAACATTTAAGTGGATAGTGGCTTCCAATGAAGATCCAATTATATCGTTGTTCCTAGCTTCATCTAGCTTTTTTGAAACTAACTGTTTTAATGCAAATAACTTATCACCAACTTTATTTTCATTATCATCTATTGAGAATTCATCATTTACCCATTCATCTAAAAATACTGAATCGTACTTTCTGTCATCGATCTGTTGATAAACTTCTTCTGCAGTAAATGATAAAATAGGAGCTATCCAAATATTTATCATTTTTAAAATATTGTAACAAACATATTGACTAGCTCTTCTCGGACCACCATCAACTTTAGATGTATATAATCTATCTTTAATTATATCTAAGTAATATCCTCCTAGTTGAACAGTGCAGAAATTTTGTATGTCTTGAACTATCTGATGGAACTTAAATTCATCATAATTTCTTCTGACAGATATTTGCAGTATTTGTGCTTGATTGAGTATCCACCTATCAACCAATGTTAACTCATCGGGAGTTTTATTATTTTTATTTGAATAATCAGATATATTAGACAATAAAAACTTTATTGTATTCCTGATTCTCCTGTATCCTTCTGATGCTCTTTTTAAGATTTCTTCAGATATATGCATTTCTTTTGTGTAATCTGTAGTTGCAACCCATAATCTTAAAATATCCGAGCCTTTGCTCTTTATAATACTTTGGGGCGCTATTACGTTGCCTTGTGACTTAGACATCTTTTGTCCATTAGCATCAACCACAAAACCATGAGTTAAAACATTTTTATATGGAGGCTTATCCATAATTGCCATACCAGTTATGAGTGATGACTGAAACCAACCCCTATGTTGATCTGATCCTTCTAAATACAAATCAGCTGTATCCCCTAAACCTCTCTGCTTCATGACAGCAATATGAGAAACACCAGAGTCAAACCATACATCTAGTGTATCAGTGACCATGTAATACTCATCTGGATTATCGATAAGTTTACTCTTGTCAAAATCGAACCACCCTTCGATATTTTCTCTAGAAATTATATCTGCAACTTTATCTAAGATCTTAGAAGTGTCTATATGTAGTTCGTTGGTTTCTTTATTAACGAATAGTGGTATTGGTACTCCCCAAAATCTCTGTCTAGAAATACACCAGTCAGGTCTATTTTTAATCATATTCTTGATGCGATCATATCCCCAACCAGGGACCCAGTTCACTTTATCTAAATTATCATTTATTTTTTTTCTCAAGGATTCTTGATCCATGCTAACAAACCACTGAGGCGTTGCTCTGAAAATTAGAGGAGTCTTGAATCGCCAGCAATGCGGGTAGCTATGATTATATTTCTCATGATGAAGGATTTTATCATTATCTATTAGACATTTGATAATAGGGTCATTCGCTTTCCTGACATGCAAACCACCAAATAGTTCAAGACTTTCAATAAATATACCCTTATCATTTACTGGATTAAAAACTTCGAGATTATTTTCGAGACCCGCTATATAGTCATCTTGTCCATGACCTGGAGCAATATGAACTAAACCAGTTCCATTTTCAGTTGTAACATGTGCAGCAGTTATGATTGGAACTACTTTATTATAAAATGGATGTTCTGTCTGAAATCCTAGCAGAGAATCTCCTGTAAATTTTTTTATGAAATCTTTTGGCGCTATTTCATCTAGGGCTTTTTCAAAAAAACTATCCACTAGATCTTCCGCTATAATCACATGTTTATCTTTTATTTTCACTAAAACATAATCTATGTTGCTACCGATAGCTATTGCTTGATTAGCTGGTAAAGTCCAAGGTGTAGTAGTCCAGATACAACAATATATGTCTCCTTTTAAATCTTCTAATGAAAAAATTTTCTTAAATTTATTTTGATCAGAAATTTTGAATAAAATATCCACTGCATCTGATACTAGATCTTTGTATTCAACCTCTGCCTCAGCTAATGCAGATTCAGATTCAATACACCAATGTACTGGTTTGGAACCATGATAAATATGATTATTTTTTAGAATACTTGAAAAACTTTTCACAACCGATGATTCAAAATCTTTATCCATACTGGTATATGGATTTTCCCAGTCAGCAACTACACCAAGTCTAATAAAATCTATTTTTTGTTTATTAATTTGTTTCGAAGCATATTCTCTACATGCTTTTCTAAAAGCATTCTTATTATCTTTAAATTTAGATTTACCATACTTTTTTTCTACCATTAGCTCTATGGGTAATCCATGACAATCCCAACCGGGACTGAAAGGCGCATTAAAGCCAGAAAAGGTTTTACTTTTAGTAACAATATCTTTTAGAACTTTATTTACAGCATGACCTATATGGATATCGCCATTAGCATACGGAGGCCCATCATGGAGGATATAATTATCAGATTCAGCATGCTTATCGCGAATCTTCTTATACAAATTGATTGTATCCCAAAATTTTAAAATATCTGGCTCTCTTTGAGGTAAGTTAGCCTTCATTGGAAACTTAGTGCTTGGTAGATTTAATGTATCCTTATAGTTCATTGTAAATCCTTTAATAAAATTTCTACTGTCTTTTTATCTTTATTCATTTGCTCAATTAATTCATCCCCATTATCAAATTTGATCTGATCTCGGATCTTATCTATAAATATCACTTTTAATTGTTTTCCATATATATCAGATTCAAAATCTAAGATATTTACTTCTAACACATGGTCTATACCGGAAAATGTCGGTTTATTTCCCCAGCTAGCTAGACCAAATAATTTTTTATCTTCAAATAAAATATTGACTAAAAATATACCATTTATTGGATAAGATTTATATATTTCTATATTAGCAGTTGGATAACCAAGTCTTCTTCCTCTTTTTTCGCCATGAATAACTTTACCTGATAATGAAAATGGTACAGCTAATAATTGGTTAGCTTCTTTGATTTTTCCATTTTTTATTAATATTCGTATATCTCTACTAGATATCTTATCGCTCGATATTTTGACTAGATCTAATGACAGTAGATTATAATCGCCTAGTTCACTATATTTTTGGAGAAGTTCAATGTTACCCATTCGTTTGTATCCAAATTTAAAATCCTTGCCAACAATTAAATATTTCAATGATAATTTCTCAATCAATATCTCTTTTATAAATATATTTTCATTAATTTCAGAAAAACTTTTATCGAAAGGTATAACAAGCACCTGCTCTACCCCTAATTTTTCGAACACTTTGTATTTATCAGACATTTCCATCAATCTAAAAAAATCATTAGCCTTGAAATATTCTTCAGGCATTTGGTCAAATGTTAATACAGTTGGTACTAAATTATTTTCTTTTGCAATTCGAACAGTCTCTTTGACTAACTCAATATGACCCATATGCATACCATCAAAATTACCGATTGATATGCAATTGTTGCTAGTTGTTTTTTCTATATTATTAATATCTTTTATTATTATCATGAGAGAGATTTCTTAAATTTATAGCCAAGGATATACATTGAAATAATATAAACCAATCCGCCCGTAATGATATATGAGCCTAGCAATAAGCCCCTGATATAATATTCATTTTTAGCAAGCTCTATTGGTTGGATTAAAATACTTCCTAAAATCACCAACATTATTATACAACTTACTATTGAAATAAATGGCTCTTTATTAAAAATATTAGAGTTATAGACTACTTCTTCTTTTTTTAATCTCAAGTATAGCAAGATCACCTGAATCCAGGCAGACAACGATGTTGCTAAAGCTAGCATAGCATGCGCCCCATCAAAGGGATTAGATAAATAATACAGAACAACTATCGTATTCATGCATATGTTAAATGCTACAGCTATTAGCCCATACTTAACTGGCGTTTTAGTATTTTGTCTTGAGAAAAAACCTGTTAGCAAAACTTTCATTAAGATAAAAGCTGGTAAGCCAAGAGAATAAGCTACTAAACTAAGAGAGCTCATATTTGTATCATTGTTGGTAAAACTTCCATACTGGAATAGACTCATGATTATATGATCAGATAACAGTATTAGACCAAACATTGCAGGCAGGCTAAAGATCAAAACAACTTTTAATGAATTAGATAAGGTATTTTTAAAACCAATCATATCCTTTGAGGAATATTTCGCAGATAAAAGAGGTAAGATAACTGTTGCAATTGCAATACCAAATACACCCAAGGGAAATTCAACCAATCTATCTGAATAATAAAGCCAACTTATACTACCAGGGGCTAGCATTGATGCGACAATAGAATCCACAATCAAATTAACTTGAACAACAGCAGTACCCACTATTGCGGGTAGCATCAATTTGAGGACTTTATTGACGCCAATGAAACTAAAATTTATTCTTGGCATCACTAGAAGATTCATCTTGTATAGGAAAGGTAGTTGAATAAAATATTGAATTATTCCTGCAATTAAAACACCATAAGCTAGAGACATTATAGGCGTATAAGATAAATGAGAAGAATATATAGTTGCAGTTATCAGGGATATATTTAGAAGAACTGGTGTAATTGACGGCAGTAAAAACTTATCATATGTATTAAAGATTCCTGCATACATCGCAGTTAATGAAATAAAGAATAAATAGGGGAAAGTAATTTTTAGCATATCAGAAGCAAGCGCATACCGTATATCATTTTCAGTAAAACCAGGTGCAAAAATGTTAATAATATTCTCTGAAAAAACTATCCCTAATAGAGTTATAAAGAATAATATTAATCCAAGATTACCTTGTATATAACTAATTAATTTTTTCACCTCTAGGGGGTTTGTCGTTTTGTACTCATTTAATATAGGGACAAAAGATTGAATAAATGCACCTTCAGCAAATAATCTTCTAAAAAAGTTTGGAATCTTAAATGCAACGAAAAAGGCATCTGTATTAGAGGATGCTCCGAATACATTTGCGAAAATAATATCCCTTATAAACCCAGAAACCCTGGAAATAAATGTCATCCCACCTACTATAAAAGATGATTTAACTACAGAATTTCTAGTATTTGCCTTGTTTTGGTCGATCATTTGTATCTAAATGTTGACAGTAATCCCCTTCACTGAGATAATCTTGTTTTATTTTACCTTTAATTGGAGAAGATTACATTGGCAAATACACCACAAGCAAGAAAAAGAGTTAGACAAGCGGTTAAGGCTCGAACAAGAAATGCTGCTCAGAAATCTAATTTTAGATCTAGCATCAAGAAGGTTCTTAAATCTTTGGCTGAGAAAAATAAAGATCAATCCAATGCTAATTTTAAAGAAGCTATGTCTATAATGGATAAATTAGTTATCAAAGGTTTAATCCATAAAAACAAAGCAGCTAGACACAAATCACGTCTTAATAAACATATACAAAAATTATCCTAGATCTATTTTTCTGACTTGAAATAAGTACCAACCTTATCATTAGAGAGTATTCTCTTTACGACATCACTTTCTAATCCTGAGGCAATAATTGCGTCAATACCGTTTTCAGAAATCATTTTGATTGCTTGTAATTTAGTTTTAAAACCACCAGTTCCTAGGTCGCTTTTTTCATGAGAATTATACTCATCAATATTAATATCTTTTATATTACAGTTTTCAATCAATTTAGCATCATTATGTTTATCTGGATTCTTATTATAAAAACCTGATTGGTTTGTAAGTATTATCATTAGATCAGCATCAATGAGATTTGAAACCATAGCAGCAAGTTTATCATTATCTCCAAACCTTATCTCTTCTGTAGCTACAACATCATTTTCATTAATTATAGGAATAACATTTAAAAGAAGAAGTTTTTCAATCGTTGCTTTTGCATTCATGTATCTCCCATGATCATTCATATCATCATG
>JAQWOB010000001.1 GCA_029246085.1 Gammaproteobacteria bacterium | reverse complement strand
TTTTTACACCATCCCAATGACCAACGACAGTACCATCTGGTAATACAATTTGATCATCTATTGAACAGTTTTGGCAATCTTTACATAATGTATCACTTTTATTATTCATAATTTTCTCCTTTTTAATGATAATATATTTAAGTAGATCCATTGATATTGATATATATCAATGAAATAAAAATTGATTTTGGTCAATATTAATTATGAATAATTATCAGGCAGATAAATGTACACACTGTCCAATAAGATCGAAGATATATTGCAGTTGTCTTGATAAAGATAATTTAAAAGATTTATCAATAAGCGCAAGGCATGAAACCTTCGAAAAAAAAGTTGTGATCTTATCATATGGAAAATCAATAAAAAGCATCTATAATATACTAAATGGAATCATAAAAGTTTATCAACTCAATGAGGAAGGAGAACAGCAGATAATAGGTTTTTTATATCCAGGTGATTTCTTTGGTTCTCATGAAGGAGGAAATTATCAATTTTTTGCAGAAACTATATCCCAAGTTAAACTTTGCAAGATTCCGATTGATAAATTCAAAATGCACTTAGAGAAAAATCCTAGCATTAAAGATAGATTTTATGAAGCTACTATAAATGAACTATCATTAGCTAGAGAACATATAAACATTCTCACTAAAAATTCAGCAGAAGAAAAGGTTCTAGACTTCATTAAAATGATATCTTCTAGGCAAGATAAGATGGGGCAGCCCATTAATCCTGTACACTTAATCATGCCGCGGAATGATATCGCCAACTATCTTGGACTCAGACTTGAAACTGTTAGCCGAGCTTTTACAAAGCTTAAAGCAAAAGAATTGATTTCTTTAAATAGCTTTGAATCGATCATACTAAATTAATCCTCAGCACGACCCCATATGATTTTTTAGGCGTTGATTATGACAAAAAAGTATGAGGTTAGAGTAGTCTTTTAACTAGGATTACTTGTAGCAAAGTCCTTGTTGTCCTGAAACTCTTTGTCTTCCTTACTCATGAATACTGTCTCTACTGTATTCTTTACTTTCTCTGTGATCTTTTTACCGCTTGACCAATCAAGATAAAGGAACGCAAATATATTGCCATGTCTTTTAATAATCTTATATATTGTTGTACTCTCTTTGTTAAGTGTCTTTGCTAACTTATCTATATGCTTGTTAAGACTTAACTCTTCTTTAGAATCTACAATCATTGTTAATAAACTCTCGCATATTTCATAAGATGTTTGCCAGTCTTCAGGTCTGCCTTTACGTTTAGGGATAGCTGAAACTAAATCTCCATTCTTCATTGAATCAGAAACAATGCTCTGGAGTTGTTCTGGAATACTGCCTCCCAATTCAGTGAGTTCAACAAACAAGGAGCACATGAACATCATGTTTGCATCATTCTTTGAATCTGGATAGTCTTTCGCGTTGTTAATGGCTAGCTGTTGCAGCATATCAATTCGCTTTTTCTTTTCTTGTTTTAACAAAACTATTACCCCGCTATTTTGTTAGCTAGGTCATCTGACCGATTAGACCATTATTTCATCATATCAATTCATTCATCTAAGAACAATGTTCTATTAATACTGTTATAATCAAGGTATGAGTAAAAAGTGGGAATATATAGCAGAGATATTAGAGAATCCTAACAGTGGAATGACTGCCACTGAGCTAAATGCTAGGGGCAACGTAGGTTGGGAATTAGTTTCTATAAGAGATACTAAAAGAACTCATCCTGATAAATCTATTCTTACTGAGCAATCAGTTACTGAATATATTTTTAAAAGAAAAGTATCTAATTAGTGTAAACGTGTATGGTTAGAGTAGTCTTTTAAGAATTTATTTTACGAGTATCATAATAAATATTTAACATTAAATGAGGAAGTGTTAAACACGCCAGAAGAATAAAAATATATTTAACAATGATAACATCAAATGAATATTGTCCATAAGTTTGAAGTGAGATAAGGACTATTATTGAAAAAAATACTGAAGTCATAATTATAGTTTTCAAATATTGTTTAGTCTCATATTTTTTAGGAACCAAGTTATCATGATAGATTGAATGAATATAATGCCTAATTGAATGATGGAAACAGAAATATAAGATAAATGATAATAATGGCGGCAAAACAATAAAATTTAAAATAAGTATTAAATAGACCCATGATCTTTTAATGCCATTCAAATAAAGAGCAATGAATAATAATGAAAAATAGAGATAATACATATAAGTATTAATATCAGCATAATTAATATCAAACCCAATTATTTGATTAAATATATAAAATACATCTGACGAGTGAAATAAAATAGGTAAAGCAACGGGCATAGAGCCAATTATAAATATCTGATAGAAGCTCATATCCTTATATTCAATATGATTCAATTCTTCAATACCAAAATGAAAAATAGAAATCATTAGAAAAAATATTAATGAGGCTAAAGGGTAATGAATCCAAAGAAATAGATATATTAAAGATAAAGATACATAGCCGAAAGTAAAATAATAAATCCAATTTATATTATTTTTAAACAATCTCTCTGCAACAGAATAATCAAAAAAACCATGAGGTATTCCAATAACAGTTACTGTTATCAATAATAAATAATATTGAAAGTAGTATGTAAGGATAGAAGGATTTACCAGAATAATACCAATAAACAATAGGCTTAAGATTATCAACAAACTTAATTGTAGTCTGTTATATTTTTCTATTAATAAGAGATTTGATTGCATATTTAATAAAGATTATTTTCGGCATATTTATGATTATTCTAAGGATATCAAATATTGAAGGAATATCTGATAAAAATCTTATTATTGTTTGATGATTGTTTGAGGTGAACATTTTAAAGATAATATGCTTAGCTTGTTTGGGCTCATTTTTAATAATTCTTAGTAAAATTCCATCCATTTTCCTCAATACTTTAGCTTTAATTGTCAAAAGTGGGTTTTTGGAATTTATACCCCTTATCTTTTTAGCAAAGAATTCTGATTGTTTCTGGATATTTAAAAATGTATATCCTGTGGAGGCCCTAGTAGCACCCGATCTTATACCAATTTTATGGACATTCTTTAATGAATCTGAGACTGGTAATTTAGGTGTCATTGGTATTACCCCATATTCTGACCTAATGAGATTATATTGACCTATTGTATCTTCTATATAAGCATCTAAAGTCTTTTTCAATGCATCCGATGTATGGATTATGGGCGTGAAGAATGTATATTCAACTAAACAGCTATTGTCCTTGAAGGGAATGACATAATAAAAGCTAAATTCCTCATCTTGCGTGAAATCCATTAATCTGGGCATAATTTTATCAGTAGATGAAATAGGATTAATGTAATAACCCAGAAATACTTGATACATAGAAGCATCTATATTATCTGGCCTACTATCATAAACTTCTTTTACTCTATATATATTATTACTCGACTTAATCTGAATACCTTTATCTTCCGCTATAAGATCATCAGCAGGAGCATTAAAAAAAATATCAATATTTTTAGATGCATCAATTTTTTCAAATATGTATTTATCAAATTGTTGTGAATCGATTGATTTATAATTATGTTTATCACAATTAAGTTTTATAGGCGATGAGTTATTGATACAATAAATATTATTTAATGAATTACTTTCAAGTGAAGAAAAGGGGTGTTGGTATATATCCCAGTATGACCAAGTTTTTCTTATTCTATTTTCTCGGTTTCCTGACTCTAGTATACAAACATTAATATTGCTATTAAGAAGCCTATGGGCAAGACTCAATCCTGAACAGCCAGCTCCAATTATTGCAATATCATATTTTTTCATTTGCAAACGGAAAGCCTTTAATAGCTTCATGTAATTTAGGATTATGTTCAGTTTTCCTTAGAGAGAATAAATGCATAAATAAGAATTCAAAAAAGCACAATATTAGAATAAGAAATTTTTCAAACTTCGTGGTATTTATTTTTTTTACTGGATATTTATTTTTACTTCTCTTTATTTTTTTCCCAATTGCTTGATATAGTCTTAGCGCAAGAAGTATTGAGAATCTAGATTGCATTGGGATATGTTTAATTCCATGAAGAGCACTCTCGTAATATTTTTCTGATAATATCAGTAGCTCGCTTATACATGCAAAAACTGCTTTATCTTTTATAGATATAGCATCTTCAGGAAACATAGTTTTTGGAATATAAACTCTTCCATTACTTAGATCTTCACTTATATCTCTACAAATATTTGTTAATTGCATCGCAATACCTAAGTCAATTGCATGATACTTATGTTTCGCATTCTTAACCTTAAGAAGTTCACACATAATTAAGCCAACACAACCAGCAACTCTATAGGAATATTGGATTAATTCATCGATATTATCGTATCGTTTAAAGTTTCTATCAGAATCAATTCCAGTCTTTATTTGCTCTATAACTTTTTCATTAAGATTTAAATGTTTAATTTTTGGCTGAAGATTATCTAGATTATTATCTAATTTTAGATCTATGATATCATCATATAATCTACAAAAAGCATAAACTTCTAAAACTTTCTTCTTGAGATTATGCGGCAAAAATGCAGAAGCTAAATAAAAAGTTTTGCTATTTTTTTTAATCAGAGATATGTTTTTAACTAATGCCATAATCTTTTAGTATAAGTTTTTCTGTTGCTTTTGCTGTCGATATAACCCCGGGTACACCAGCTCCTGGATGCGTGCTTGCCCCGACAAAATATAAGTTATCAAATTCAGGGGCTTTATTAGAATATCTAAAATAAGCAGATTGTCTAAATATTGGTTGTATGCCAAAGCCACTACCATCATGAGTATTGATGTCTTCTTAAAAATATTTTGGTGTAATATAAAAAGAATCAACTAAATTTTTTCTGAGACCTGGTAAAGCAAACTCCTCTAGAATATCAAAAACAATATCCTTAAATGAATCACCGTATTCCTCCCAATCTATATTGCTTAAATTATTTGGGACTGGGGCTAATACATAAAAAGAATCAGACTCAAACTGTTGGCCACCAATATCAGTTGCCAGTGGTCGATGAAGATATAGACTCGGGTCATCTATCATTATTTTTTTATCAAATATATCTGCTAATAACTCTTTATGCCGTTTATTAAAAATAATAGTATGGTGCTGGATTTGATCATATATTTTTTTTGTTGAAAAATATATTACAAATAAACTCATTGAATGTTTTAGAACAGATGGCTTATTAGAGATTTTTGCTGGAGTTTTCCGTAAAACTTTTTCATAAAACATACTTGGATCTGCATTACTAACTACAAGGTCAGCATTAAAACTACCATTATCTGTTTCTATAGTAGTTATTTTATTATTATTCTCAACAACTCTAATTACCTCTGTATTTTTATGACACTCAACTCCAATTTCACCTAGAAGTTTCTCTAAAGAATTTACAATAGATCTGGTTCCGCCTTCAGCATAATAAACTCCCCACTTCCATTCCAAGTACTGAATTAAAAGATAAATTGATGTTGTTGTGTAAGGATTTCCGCCTACTAGTAATGGATGCATGCTAAGAGCTTTAGTTAAATTTTCATTTTTCATAAATTTAGAAACTGAAGAATTAACAGATTCATAAAATTTAATTCTTAACAATTCAGGCAAATATGGCATCATGCTACCTAAAGATTCAAAAGGTTTATCAGAAAGTTTAGTGAAAGCTGTTTTGAATATTCTTTTTGAATGCTTAAGTAAGGCAATGTAACCTAGAGCATCTTCATAAGAATATTGCTTCTTTATAACTCGCAACATAGCTAATAAATTATCACCATAATCAAAATGGCTCTTATCAGAAAATACAAATCTATAAAATGGATTAACTTTAATTAAATTATAATAATCTTTGCTATCTTTTCCATGCATTTCAAATAGCTCATGAATCAAGTATGGAGCAGTAATAACTGTTGGACCAGCATCATACTTAAAGCCATTGTGAGTGAAAGTTCTTGCTCTCCCCCCAAGATCACTTTGTTTTTCTAAAAGTGTGACATTAAAGTTATGTTTCTTTAAACGACATGCAATTGCGAGCCCACCAAAACCCGAACCAATGACAATTGCTTTTTTCATATTTCAAAGAGAATGATATAAGGGGCTACAATTAGCCCCTTACAATTTAGATTAATATTTATGCAGTTTTTGCTGAATCTTGAACAGCAGCAGCCCAAATAAATACACCAAAACCAATTTTATTAATAAAATCAGCAAGGTTATAAATTAAGTTTAAGCTTTCTGGTGAAGCTGCTCCCATTAGATATCCAAATACATACCCTAATGGATAGACCGCCCATCCAACTAATACGATAGTTCGACATGCTGTAAATGCCATCTGTGCACCAGCACTTCCACAACCAGCAACTTTCTGTCCAGCTTCTCCTGCAAAAATTTCATATAGGATATATATCCAGCCAATCATCCCAATGATGAAGCCTGACATTGCAGATATTACGCCTGCTTCACCTAGATAACCACCAAGTAGCATGACAATAGTTCCTAAAAATAGTCTCCAGAAGACTCCTATGCTGACAGTAGTTACAGCTGCCAATATGAAGTAGAACTCTATCATTAAAAGAGGAACTGTTAATAGCCAATCAATATATCTAAATACTGTTGGAGTTTGACCTGTTTCGACCCATACATCTCTCATGTAGAAATAGTGTACAGCTGCTATTAGAGTTACAAGTGCAGACACTGTTAATGATGTCTTCCATTTAGCGTTAACTCTATCGCGCTCAACAAGAAAAAAGACTGTCGATGCTACCATTGCTATGGAAATAATCCAAAATGATACGCCAACAAAATCGTTTGATTGTAAATCACCTGCAAATGCTAGTGACGGTATAAGAGCCACTGTAAATATCGGCAAAATGATTGATAATAGTTTTTTCATATAAACTCCTCTTTTATGACTATGAATATTTTATATTAAAATTATAAACGTTCAGAGAACTTTTGACAAAGATTCTTTTGCGTCTCCAAACAACATTTTTGTATTACCTTTAAAAAATAATGGGTTTTCAACCCCTGCATATCCAGTGGACATTCCTCTTTTTAATACAACGGTATGAGTACCCCTCCAACATTCAATCACAGGCATGCCTGCAATAGGACTATTAGGATCCTCAAGAGCTGACGGGTTTACTATATCATTTGCTCCTATCACTATTGATAAACCTATACTTTCAAAGTCATCATTGACCTCATCCATCTCATATACAATATCATAAGGGATTTTTGCTTCTGCAAGTAAAACGTTCATATGCCCAGGCATCCTTCCAGCAACTGGATGAATTACAAAAATTGTTTCAATATTTTTATCCTTGAGTATCTGAATCATTTGATTCACGACAAACTGTGCTTGTGCAACAGCCATTCCATAACCAGGAATAATAGCTATTTTCTTCGAAGCAGCAATCATTGATTTGAATTCATCAATATCAATAGCTTGAACTTCTCCTTGATCTTCAGTTTTTACAGAAACTACAGACGATTCAGTTCCAAATCCACCTGCAATAACAGAGATAAAACTTCTATTCATGGCGCGGCACATTATATAACTTAAAATTGCTCCACTACTTCCTACTAAAGCACCTACAACGATTAATAAATCATTGCTTAGCATAAACCCTGTGACAGATGCAGCCCAACCTGAATAAGAGTTTAACATTGAAACAACAACGGGCATATCAGCTCCACCGATAGAAGCGACAAGATGAATTCCAAATACAAACGAGATGAGTAACATCATTGTTAGTGGATTTATTGCATGATTAATAGTTTCTACTGAAACAAATTGATAACCATAATAAATAATAGCTATAAGCATTATTAAATTTAAATAGTGTTTGGCAGGCAATATTAGTGGATTACCAGATATTTTCCCACTAAGTTTTCCAAATGCGACTATAGACCCAGAAAAGGTTACCATTCCAATAAAAATTCCTAAATAAATTTCTATAGAATGAATAGTTTTTTCGATACCCACATATTCTATAATTGGATTAATAAAATTTACAATACCTACTAACACGGCTGCTAAACCTACGAGACTATGAAGGATGGCAACTAATTCAGGCATTTCTGTCATTTTGACTCTTTTAGATAGCAGGAGACCTAAAGAACCACCTAGCAAGATTAGAATTATCATTATACTATAATTACCCGAAACTTGTGGCCCCAAGATAGTTGCAGTAACTGCAATTAGCATTGCAGATATACCATATTGATTACCTCTTCTTGATGTTTCTGGATTACTTAAACCGCCTAGTGTAAGAATAAATAAAACTGCTGAGACTATATACAAAGCCCGAACAACTTCCATGTTAAATATCTCTAAATTCATTTTTTAAACATCCCTAATATTCTTTTGGTTACAGCAAAACCTCCAAAAATATTTATACTTGCAATAAAGACTGCAAACCCTGAAAGAATTAATGAAAGTGTATTAACTGATGATATCTGAGTAAGAGCACCAATAATTATTATGCTGCTGACAGCATTTGTAACAGACATCAACGGTGTATGTAATGAAGCAGTTACATTCCATATAACCATATAACCAATAAAACATGATAAAACAAATACGGTAAAATGGTTCATGAAAGATTCTGGTGCGAATACTCCTACTAAGAATAATAAAAATATTGCAATGAATCCTGGAAGAAATGAACCTTTTTTTTCTATTACTGGTTTTAATTTCTCTATTTTCTTTTCTTGTGTCTTGGGTGTTGCAGAAACTTTTATTTTTGGTGGCGGGTAAGTAATTTCTCCATTTTTAATTACAGTCATTCCTCTGATAACATCATCTTCCATATTGATATTTATAACACCATCATTATCGGGTGTAAGCTCATCCAAGATATGATATAAATTATTTGCATATAATTCACTAGATTGAGATGGAAGTCTAGACGGAAGATCTGTATATCCAATAATCTTGACTCCATTATATTCAGTTATTTCATCACGATTACATAATTCACAATTCCCTCCTTGTTGAGAAGCTAAATCGACAATTACAGAGCCTGGTTTCATTAAATCAATCATTTCTTTTGTGATTAGCTTAGGAGCTTCTTTGCCAGGAATAAGTGCTGTAGTAATAATAATATCCACATCTTTGCATTGTTCTTTAAAAAGAGACATTTCAGCATCAATAAACTCTTTGCTCATAACTTTTGCATAGCCATCAGTACTCGATCCATCCTCATCAAGGCTTACTGTTAAAAACTGTCCGCCAAGACTTTCAACTTGCTCCTTGACCTCTGGTCTTGTATCAAACGCTCGAACAATCGCTCCAAGGCTCGATGCAGTTCCAATTGCTGACAAACCTGCAACGCCAGCTCCAATAATTAATACTTTTGCTGGAGGTATTTTACCTGCCGCAGTTATCTGCCCACCAAAAAATCTTCCAAAAGTATATGCAGCTTCAATGACAGCTCTTGATCCTGCGATATTAGCCATTGATGATAATGCATCCATTTTTTGGGCACGAGAAATTCTTGGAACTGAGTCCATTGATAAAACGTTAATATTATCTTTAGCGCATTTTTTCAATAAATCAGGATGTGTAGAAGGACTGAAGAATGATATTAAAGTTTGATTTTTAGACAGTTTATCTACTTCATCTTCATGTGGTTTATTAATTTTAAGTATGACGTCACAAGACCAAATATTGCTAGTATCAGAAATCACTGCTCCAGCTTCAACATATTCTGAATCAAAAAAGTTAGCATTTAGCCCGAGTCCCTGCTCTACAAGTACATTGTAGCCAAGTTTACGAATTTTAGAGATTACATTTGGAGTGATTGCTACTCTTCTCTCTTGACGAGCACTTTCCTTTAAAATACCGATATCCATATACTTTTATTAAAACATACATATCTCTTTGTTACAAAAATATTCTAAAGACAGTAATAAAGAACTTACTATTGAAGGTATTTTAAGTAACTACGAGTAAATAAAATATATTAAGCATGCAATTATTGTCAGAATACCCCAGAATTTTATCCACATTTTTTTAAATCGCATTCCAAAATATAAAAATATTAAACCAGTGATTAAAGTAAATATGACTGTTCCATCAATGATATTCTCGCTTGGATTATGACTTTTATCTTTTGCTAATATGCTGTATCTCATAATA
>JAQWOB010000024.1 GCA_029246085.1 Gammaproteobacteria bacterium | reverse complement strand
AGATACTTACTAAAAATATTTCGTTATATTCTATAGCTACCATCATGTATATGGTAGTTGGATATAACTTAATGTACCCAGCAGGAGGATCAGGTTTCATGCCTGACTTAGCATTCTTTTTGGGCAGTGATAATGCAACAGCAGATGTTATTAAAAGTGGTGGAGAGATTTACTATTCAGGGATCTCAGATCACTTTTTTCAAGTAGTATTTGTTGCAACAGCTTGTTCTATTATTTCTGGAGCAGTAGCTGAGCGAATGAAACTATGGCCATTTTTATTATTCTGTGTCTTCATGACTAGTATAATTTATCCAGTACAAGGATATTGGAAATGGGGCGGTGGATTCTTAGATGAAGCAGGATTTATGGATTTTGCAGGATCAGGCGTTGTTCATTTGTGTGGCGCAGCAGCAGCATTAGCTGGAGTTATGGTACTTGGTTCAAGAAGAGGTAAATACAAAGATGGAAAACCTCAGGCAATGCCGGGTGCTAATTTACCCTTGGCAACTTTAGGTACTTTTATTCTTTGGTTAGGATGGTTTGGATTCAACGGTGGATCTGAGTTAATTATTTCTAATGTTGCAGAAGCCAATGCAGTAGCTATGATTTTTGTTAACACTAACTTAGCAGCAGCTGGTGGTGTAATGGGAGCTCTTATTTTAGCGAAACTAATGTTTGGCAAGTCAGATCTTACAATGGCTCTAAATGGAGCAATTGGTGGACTTGTATCAATAACAGCTGAGCCTTTGGCGCCAACACCTGGCCTAGCCTTGATGATTGGTTTTATAGGAGGAATTTTAGTTGTTTTCTCTATCGTCATGTTAGATAAAATGAAAATAGATGACCCTGTGGGGGCAATATCTGCACATGGAACCTGCGGTATTTGGGGCTTAATGGCAGTTACTTTAACAGGTGGCACATTAGGCGCTCAAATCTATGGAACTCTTGTAATTTTCTTATGGACATTCATTGTTAGTTTGATTGTTTGGTCAATTATTAACATGATGTTTGGATTAAGAGTTAGTGCCGAAGAAGAAGAAGATGGTGTAGATTTGTCTGAATGTGGCTTAGAGGCATATCCAGAGTTCAGTAAATCATTTGATGGAGGACCATCTGTATACCCAACAAAATAGTTAACTAAATACTATTATGAAAGGCGCTATAATTTATAGCGCCTTTTTACATTGTATAAATGACCATAATCCTAATGGATAAATAGGCATACTAAACTCATGAAGTGATATGTCTTTAAAACCAATTTTACCTAATTTCTTTTTTGTGGGTATTATTATTTTTTTCTCATCAAGATATGGTGATCCACTTTGCTGAATTAATTGACCATTATTCTTTAGGTTATTAAAAATATTTTTGTAAAATTTTTCAGAGTATAGTTTTTTTGCTATTAAATTTGGATCTGTGCAATCAATGATAATTACATCAAATTTTAGGGTATTATTATTTTTAATCCACTCATATCCATCTTCTATTAGGATACTAACTTTATTTTTAGATTTTTTACTTAATTTAAAAAATGATGGAAAAAATTCTCGAGATATATTAATAACTTGATTGTCAATTTCTACTAAATTTATACTATTTACATTAAGCTTTTCAAACAATCCCTTGATTAAACCAAAGTCTCCACCACCTATAATTAAAACATCAAGGCTCCTTGATTTTTTGCCAATCAAAGAGATACATTTATTATGATATTGATCATTGCCTTTTTCTGTTAACATGAAACAATCATCTAGCATTAAAATATTTCCATATTTTTTAGATTTATATACTTTTATGTTTTGAAACTTTGATTTAGCTTTATATAGCAGTTTTTCGCATTCTATGCCAAATTGTGTTCCTGATTCTTTATTATATTCTTTTACTAACATTATTCTTTATATATAATCATCACTGCTTTAGAGTTTTATCATTTGTGATTATACTCTGATATTAATATCATTTATATAAGGGATAGTAACGATGGCCGTAGATCATAAACATCTTTTAATTAGGGCTGAGGTAGATAATTGTCCAATGCGAGATAACCTTGGATATGTATTAGATTGGATGCAATCCCTCATTACTAAGATTGATATGAAACTCATGCAGGGCCCTAATATTTCTTATGTTGATCAAGAAGGTAATAGGGGAATTACATGTATGGCTTTAATTGAAACTAGCCATATTGTGTTACATATCTGGGATGAACAAAAGCCAGGATTATTTCAACTAGACGTCTATAGCTGCAAGTCTTTTGACCTTAATATTGTCATTAAACATTTAAAAGATTCTTATGATGTAACTAAGTTACAGTATAAATTTTTAGATAGAAAAACTGACCTTATTACGATTGAGGAAAATTAATCCTTATTTTGATTTTTTTAGTTCTAAATTATATTGTATTTTAGCAACAACATAATTAAGCAATAAGCATGTTTTCTTATATAAATTTGAATTTTTCCTATAGTCTGCTTCTGCTATAAAATCTACTCTATTTGCTTGAGAAAGTTCTTTGCATATAATTACCTGCTCTTTCAATTTCTTCTGATAAACAGCGATGGAATGACCTCCTTCTTTTTTTATCAAAGCCATGCTTGGAACATCAGTTAAGCCATCTCCAACATAAATCATATTATCAAATGGAATTGGCCTTTTATCTTCTGACATATGAGTATTGATACTTTCAGATAACTTTTCTTTGCCTTTATTGATTCTAAATAAGTATTGAGTTTTTGTGGTATCAGTAACAACAATTTTTGGAAAGACTGCATGTTTATTCTTATTATAAAAATATTCTGAAGCAAAAATTTTTCTTATATACTTTTTAATAGAGACTCCATCTAGTATCTCCATATGGCCAGCAGATATAATATAATGATAAATCTGTATATCATTCCCAGATAATTTTTTTACATATTTATTTATATTATCAAACCATTCACTTACTCCTTGGTAGTATTTAATATCCTTGCCCATTTTAAAGAATTCATTTTTAGATATTTTTATGTTTTTCTCTTTTGCTTGATCTAGCAAATGTCTCATGAAAACCATCATTGTTTCGCCACCAGTTCTTTTTGATTCTTCATTAATAGAATCCCAAAAACTCTTGGGATTTAAACCTAGCTTTGGAAGCAGGGTATATTCTTGCATAGTTTTTGGAGTAAGTGTTCCATCAAAATCATAAATCATAGCTATTTTATTCTGCTTCATTACATGTCCTCAGGAGCATTTATATCAAATAAATTTAAACCATTTTTTAAAACTTTCTGTATAGCAATTACTAGCGATACTCTACTATGGTTAATTTCATCATCTATAATTTTTATATTTGCATAATAGCTATGAAAACTTTGAGATAGTTTGTATAAATAATTAGTAATCATTTGAGGCTGAAGAGTATTCATTGCTACACTAAAAGTTTCTTCATAGTTGTTTAATAATCTTAATAAGTCTTGTTCCTTGGGGTCTATTAACTTCGTATCATCAAAATTTAGATCCTTTAAATTTACTTTTGAGATTATTTTTTCTATTCTAGCATGAGCATATTGAATGTAATAAACAGGATTATCTTTGTCTTTAGATAATGCTGTATTAATATCAAAATCTAAATGTTGTTCAATTTTTTTATTAATATAAAAAAAGTTAATTGCATCTGATCCTATCTCATCAACTAATGATTTCAGCGTAATAAATTCACCAGACCTAGTAGACATGGACATTTTTTGACCATCTCTATATAAATTTGCAAATTGTATTAAATGAATAGATATTTTATTTGTATCATAACCAATACCTTTTAATGCATTAGTTAATCTTGAAACATACCCATGATGATCCGAGCCCCATATATTAATTATGTAATCATATTTATCTAGTTTAAGAGAATGGTATGCTATATCAGTAGCAAAATATGTTAAGGCTCCATTAGCTCTTACAAGAACTCTGTCTTTATCATCTCCGTATTTAGTGGATTTAAACCACACGGCCCCATCCTTTACATAAGACAAGTCTTTGGATTTTATGTTTTCCAGTATTTGATAAACAAAGTCATCTTTTATTAACTCACTCTCATGAAACCAATTAGAGAATTCTACATTTAAATCATCAAGATCTTTTTTGATATAGTTATTAATAATAATATCAATAACTGAGTCACGAAATATCAGATAAGACTTAAAATCTTTTCTAAGTATATTCAAAAATGACTCATAGGTATTGTTACTAGATAAAGAACTTTTACATACTAATAGTGAGTCTCTATACTGAGATTTTAATTTATCAGCCACTATTGAAATATATTTACCTTTATAAATATCTACATCATCAAACGGTTTTTTTAGACCAACTATACTCAATATTACACTTATCGATAGTATATCTATTTGCTTACCTATATTGTTTACATAGTATTCTGTAAATACATCATGACCCTGAATTCGTAAAATATTAGATAAGGTTTTTCCAAAAATTAGTCCTCTGCCATGACCTACATGTAAAGGACCTGTTGGATTTGCAGATACAAATTCTATATGTATATTTTTTTTTGTTTTAGTTTTAAATTTTTTAAAAATATCCTTGCTTTGAATTATATCTGTAACTATAGATGCTCTTTTTGAGTCCTCAATAAAAAAATTTATAAACCCTGGCTTTTTAATTTCAATTTTTTTTATTTGTGGATATTTTTTTCCTGTGAGATCCTTCTTTATATGTTCCCCAATATCCATAGGATTCTTTTTCAAGACCTTGCTTAATTTCATAGCAATATTTGAGTAGTAATCTCCATGTAGTTCATTAGTCGTTTTTTGAACTTCAATAAAACCTTCTTTTGATATTTCTATAGGGTTTATACCTTCATCAAAAGTAGCTTCTAACAAGTAGGCTTCAATAATGTTTTTTATTTCTATATTCAATTGGATCCTGTTAAATAGTTAGTATAAGTCAATAGGATCAATGTCTATCGACCATCTAAGGTTACTTTTTTTCTGCTCTAGTATATATTCTCTTATTTCTGATGATTTTTGTAGTAAAAAATTTCTATTATGTGAGTTAATCAGCAATTGATAATAATATCTATTATTTTTCTTTAATATAGGTGCCGGCGCAGGTCCTAATATATTTACATTAGCATTATTAAAGTAATTTTTAATTTTATTAAGGAATAACAAGCCTTCTCCTTTATTTATAGAAGAAACTCTAAATAATGAGAGGTATGAGTGTGGAGGCAGAGATGATTCATCTCTTTCTTTTAATGCTGTGTTTGCAAAGTCATTATATCCATTTTCTAATAATTTAGTCATTATTGGATGGTTTGGTTTACGGGTCTGAATAATTACTTTTCCTTGGGTCGAATGCCTTCCTGACCTTCCTGCAACTTGAATTATCATTTGAGCAATTTTTTCTATGCCTCTGAAGTCTAGGCTATATAGGCCAGAATCTATATCAATAATACCTACCAGGGTTAGATTAGGAAAATCATGTCCTTTAACCAACATTTGCGTTCCTATTAAGACATCAATATCACCATTTTTAGCTTTTTCTAAAAAACTATTTAATTTGGAAATATCATTAATTGTATCACTGTCAATCCTCATTATTTTAGATTTAGGGAATAATTCATTAGCTTTTTGCTCAACCCTTTCTGTACCTACTCCTAGAGGGACAATTTCGCTTTCTGTTTTGCATTCGCATACATTTTTTAAATCTACTTTTTCCTGTGCACCACAATGGTGGCACCATAATTTTTTTTCATATTCATGAAAGGTCATATGAGTATCACACTTGCTGCATTTTGACGTCCATCCGCATATATTGCATAACAAAGTATGGCTAAAACCTCTTCTCCCAACAAATAGTAATATTTGTTTTCCATCATTTAATTCCTTCTTAATTGCTCGGATAAGAGTTGATGAAAATCCATCTTTTGTAGTGTCTTTCTTTATATCAACTACAGTCACGCTAGGTAATTTAGTATTACGAAACCTATTCTTTAAAACGATATGATTATATTTCTTTATTTGAGAATTATGGAAACTCTCAAAAGAAGGCGTTGCGCTACCCATCAATATTGGAATATTTGCATTTTTGGCTCTTACCAGAGCAATATCTCTAGCATGGTATCTAAATTTTTCAGATTGTTTCAATGAGGCATCATGCTCTTCATCTATCACAATAAGTTTTAGGTTTGCAAATGGAAGAAATACTGCTGATCTTGTACCTATTAAAACATCAATATTGCTATTACGACAATTATCCCAAGTCCTTAATCTCATAGTTTCAGTTAAAGCAGAATGGTATGTGGAAATATCGCAGTCTAAATAATCTTTAAACCTAGATACTGTTTGAGGTGTTAAATTTATTTCAGGTACAATAATTAGAATTTGTCCTTTACCCTCTAGTATTTCTTTTGCAACTCTAATATATAATTCTGTTTTCCCACTACCAGTTACTCCTTCTATTAAAGTTGGTGTAAACGATGAAATATTTTTAATAATTTTTTTATAAGCAATTTCTTGCTCATTATTTAACTTAATATCTTTAATTATTTTATTAGACTGAGCTGTATAGTCTTTATCAACAAAGCCATTTTCTATTAAATATTTAATTAGTAATGTTTTCTTAGTTTTACTGGATTGTATGCCATTTTCTAATTTTATTTCTTCATATAATTTTTTTTGAGCATATTTGTTTTTAAAATAATTGCCAATACTTTTATCAGTGACTATATATTTACACTCCCTATCATCGTGAGGTTTAATTTTATCTCCTAATTTGATCTTTGAGGGAATGCAACTAAATAAGACCTGTCCAATTGGATGCTGGTAGTATTTTGCAGCCCATTTTCCGAGTCTAAGAATTTCATTCGTGATTAGAGGCTTTTCATCAATGATTTTATTGAAATACTTTAATTTATATTTAAAATTTTCAGCAGAATCTTGTTTTTTTGTCTCCAAACATATTCCTATAAGCTTTTTTCTACCAAATGGAACCTCTACTCTTGTGCCAGCTCTAATATTACTTACATTTTCAGGTATGAGGTAATTAAATGTTTTATATAGTGGTAAATTTAAAGCAACTTCAATCGTTTTTTTCATATCCTATTATACATTCAAGGGTTTACTTCTCTTCAATTGTTTATCCACAGATTTTGTGAATAACTCTGTGGATAAATTAAGAAAATATCTCACATAGTACTTTGTCATTTCATTTTCTTCAAATCGTACACTTTATAATCGATTTAATATATTCATATAAATCAATACTATACATAGATAATAAATCTTTGATTATTATGGAATCTTTTTAAGATTATGTTTATTGAATTTTTTCCACATTGTGAATAAACATATATATGTTATAGAAAAACATCTATTTATAAATATATTTATGCCTATAACCGCAAGAACATTAGGTTATATTTTTATTTCTATTTTTGTGTCCTATATTAGTCCATAACATCAAGACATAGATTATGAAATTCTAATATAGGAGAGAGATAATTTAATCATAGCAAAATATAAAGTAGGTTATAATTGAGTGGTAGTGATAAATAATCAGCAAATACTTAGACTAAACTCTGCGGGTCACCCAATAGGTTGGATTAATTACGAGACTGCTGCGCGTCTATATCATCTAAATCATGTTATGTATGAGTGTGGCTCGTCTACATTGAAGCTAAGGGGCGGATATAACCGCTTAACAAGGCAAAGAAGCTTTCTAAATCTTAATTCCATAATATCCACTAAGAATATTAATAAAGTCGATTATTCCGCTTTTACGCCATCATTGGTAAATACAACTTTATTTAAAAGAGATGCTTATAAGTGCTTATACTGTGGAAATATTTTCCGACATAATGAATTATCTAGAGACCATGTCATTCCGCTAGCCTATGGTGGTAAAGATATATGGACGAATGTGGTAACAGCATGCAAAAGATGCAATAACCATAAGGGTGCAAAAACGCCTGAAGCCGCGAATATGCTATTACTGGCAATCCCTTTTAGACCATCAAGAGTTGAGTATATTATTCTGAGAGGCAGGACTATAATGGCTGACCAGATGGAGTTTTTAATTTCATATATCCCCAAATCTAGCCCAATTTTTCAAAGATACACAAAACCTTAACATTGTTCTACAATAGTTAAATGAAATTAGATACTGATGGCCAAATAGTTGTTCTCCTAGTCAATCTTGGCACTCCTAATCAGCCAAAAACAAGAGAGGTTAGAACTTACCTCAGAGAATTCTTATCTGATAAGGATGTTATTAGATTACCTAGAATTTTTTGGTTACCTTTGTTGCATCTAATTATTTTAAGGGTGAGACCTAAGAAGAGTGCAGCTTTATATAGGAAAGTCTGGACAGAGTGGGGTTCGCCACTTTTATACAACTCTTTCCTTCAAGCTGGTAAACTTAGAAAAATATTTGCAAAAAATAAGGAACCTAATTTCATAATCGATGTAGCCATGAGATATGGCAAGCCATCTATAGAAAGTAAATTAGTCGAATATAATTCTAAAGGATATAAAAAAATATTAATCCTGCCAATGTTCCCGCAATACTCAACTACTACAGCAAAATCCATTGCTAGTAAGTTAGAGTTGATTTTGAAAAAGAATATAGATCTTCGTAAAAATTTAGAAATCTCATTTATAAAAGATTTTCATGATCATGAGATCTATATAAAAGCAGCTGCTAATCATATTCGTAAGTTTCAAGAAAAACATGGTGTACCTCAAAAATTATTATTGTCATTTCATGGCATACCTAAATCTTATGTTGGTGATGATGAGCCATATCAAAGTCAATGTTTCATTACTGCTGATTTAATTGCAAAAGAACTTGGCTTGAGTAATGAGATGTATAAGACTGTTTTTCAATCGAGGTTTGGTAAATCTGAGTGGATTCAGCCTTATCTTGCACAAACACTTGAGCAATATCCTCCTGAAGGTATAAAGGATATCCAGGTATTCTGCCCTGGGTTTGTATCTGATTGCTTGGAAACAATAGAAGAAATTGGTCAGGAGTCCAGGGAATTATTTATGGATTCAGGTGGTTTGAAATATAATTTCATCCCATGTCTTAACGGAGATGAAGGGTTATTGGATACGTTAAAGGAACTAATTGTAAATCATAAAGAATATTCAATAAAATATAAAAATTTATTATAAATTTTTAGTTAAATTTTTTAAGATTTTTCTTTACGAGTAGATGTTTTAATTTAGCATATTCAGGTAAACCATTTTTATATGGAGGGTAATTTTCTCCTTTAATTAAATTTTCAATATATTTTTTACATTTTGGAGTAATACCAAATTCATCCCTAGTAATAAATGATTTTGGTAGTATTTTTTCAATATTAGCTACATCTGATAGTTTTGCAGTACCAACGTCCCATTGATATGTTGACGTATTTTTCTTATTAATTGTGAGCATGACACCATTTATTTGAGATTTAGCAAAACTTAGGGCTTTATAACCAATAGCATAAGCTTGTTTAACATCAACATCCGAAGCAACATGTCTTGCGGCTCTTTGTAAATAATCTGAAACTGCCCAATGCACTTTATGTTTTAATTTATTAGTAATCATGTCAGCTAGCTTGGGGGCAACACCACCAAGATGTGCATGACCAAAACTATCTTTGCTATCGCTTGCAGCTATAAAATTATTCTTATTATCTTTAATCCCTTCAGAAGCAACTATCACACAGTAACCACATTTTCTAACAGTATCTTTAACTCTTGCTAAAAATTTTTTTTGGTCAAATACTACTTCTGGGAATAGTATTATATGTGGAGGAGTATTTATTCCATTTTTTATTACACCAGCTGATGCAGCCAACCACCCTGCATGCCTACCCATCACTTCTAGTATAAATACCTTTGTTGAGGAGTTAGCCATGGATGCCACATCTAGCGAAGCTTCATATGTTGAGACAGCAATATATTTAGCAACAGAGCCAAACCCTGGACAGTTATCTGTTATGGGCAAATCATTGTCTATTGTCTTCGGTAGACCAATACAGTTTACATTGTAACCATTTGCCTTACAGTAATTTGATATCTTTAGTGTAGTATCTTGTGAATCACCACCTCCATTATAAAAAAAGTAACCTATATTATGAGCCTTAAAGACATCAAGAATTCGCTGGAATTCTTTTTTATTTTTTACTGGGTCTTTTAGTTTTATTCTGCAGGATCCAAAAGCCCCTCCTGGAGTATGTATTAATTTTTTTAATTCACTCTTATTTTCTTTACTTATATCTATCAGTTCTTCATTCAGTGCTCCAGCAATTCCATTTTTGCCAACCAATAATTTTCCAAAAAAGGATTTATTTTTTGATAAAGCATCTATTAAACCAGCTGCCGTAGCATTAATTACTGGTGTAACTCCTCCAGATTGAGCATAAAAAATATTTTTTTTCATTTTTAAGTCACCACCAATTTTTGAATATCTTTTATCCATGAATTTCTTTGATTTTCCCTCATACCTGTTTCTTTAAAAAAGCTATCAATTTTTTTTACATCTATCATGCTTCTCTCTAAATCTTTGAAATCCTTCTTTACATCATCTATATAGTCAAGTGTAGCTAACTTTTTAGAAAGATAAATAATTTTTTTATTTTCTTCAATAATTTTAATGAACCTATTATATTTTTTCCCTATCCTTACGGGGATCGTTTGTAAATTATTAATAATATTATCTAAAGTTTTGTATTCTCCCATTAAAGCTGATGCAGTCTTTTCCCCTAAACCAGGTGCGCCAGGAATATTATCTGCAGAATCACCCATAAGCCCAAGATAGTCTGATAGATCTTGAGGGCTAAAATTTAATTTTTCTACTAGTTCTTCATATGTGAACCTTTTGTCACCATAATTCCACCAAACATCGTTTTTGTATATTAATTGATATAAATCTTTATCATTAGTTAAAACTATATTATTAAGTTTTAACCTTTTTGTATTTTTTGCAATTGTATAAAGAATATCATCTGCCTCATGAGTTTTGCTCGCATTATTATCTAAACCCATTAAAGTTAAAAATTCTCGACATAATTTAAACTGCATTTTTAATTCATCTGGAGCTTTTTCTCTTGTTTTCTTATAATCAGGGTACATTTTATTTCTAAAACATGAACCGAGGCTTTCATCAAATGCAAAAGAAATATATTTAGGCTGATATTCATATAGTAATCGAATAACAAATCCTGTAAATCCAAGGAATGCTGCTATTGATTCATAATTTTCCGTTTTAACTGGAGGGACGACAAACCAGTACTTGAGAACAAACCCTGTAGAGTCTATTAAAAATACATCATTAAGAAATTTTTTATTGAACAATTTTAATTAAATCTCCGACTTTGAGATTACCGTCTGGGTAATGACCATTCAATAGTCTGAGTTTATCTATTGAGTATTTTCCGAGTGGTGATGACTTTGCTAACTCTTTATATGTTGTGCCTTCTCTTACTCTAATTACTTTGACTCTTAATCCTTTAGAATTTTCTATTTCGCTCTCAGTCATTTTAGAAAATGTTTTGATCATATCTTGCGATGCATTATCATTGGTTAAATCAGATAGATTGCTTCTTATAATCCATACTTTTGGTTTATTTTTACTATCATTGGTATCAAATATAGCCGTAAATCTTGAATAAGAAGAGCCAGCTATACTTTCAGAATAATATAAGTTTGTATGGCCAACAAGATTATTAAAGGAGAAGTCTTCAGAGTTCAATAATTTGTTTGTAGTCAAAAATGATGTCTTTTTTATGCCTTCTTTCAAATATTGTTCTGGAGTAAGACCATTTTCTAGATCATCAAGGAGTAATTCATCCATATTAAGTGTCATAGTATCTTTATCTTTTGTAAGGATTAATTGATCAGGTTCATTTTTAAAAATCCAATCATCATTAATATTAAATTTAATAGCTAATACTGGATGATAAAAAATAGAGTTTTTAACATAACCCTCTTCGGGACTAGAGCCATATACTGAACCATCCAAGAGCTTTAAAAATTTTTCTTTATTATTTTTATTTTTTGATTCCTGAGTTTTTAATTTACCTAAAGCATTTATTCTTTTATCATGGTCTGGATGCGTGGAAAAAACACCATGGTATCCAATATTAGGCTCCCGACCCTCTTCCTTAGCAATTTTCTTTTCAAGCTCATCTGAATTTTTTAGTGTTTTTAAAAAAGCTGTCATTGCTACTGGATCATAATCTGATTTCTCTAAGTAATCTTCACCCAGTTGGTCAGCTTCAAGTTCATATTTTCTTCCATATCCGCGATTTATAGCTACGTTTAATAAATTAAATGCATTACCTGTTAGTTGACCACCTGGCACATTAGCCTGAATTATCGACAATAATAGGCTTGTAATTTGCGCTGTGCTCATTCCTCTAACCCCATGCCGTGCTGTTATATGACCAATTTCATGACCAACCACTCCAGCAAATTCGGCTTCTGAATTAAAGTAATTCAACATGCCTCTATACATATATACATAACCACCTGGAGTAGCAAATGCATTAAAGGTTGGATCATCAATGAGAGTAAACTTCCATTTTAAATCAGGTCGATGACTTTTTTTTGCAATTGATTCTCCTAGCTTTTGAAAATAATCATTTAGTTCTTTATTTTTGATTATATTATTTTCTTTTAAAATCTGCTTATGGTATGAAGCGCCAATAGAGATTTCTTGTTGCTCAGTTATAGTAACAAAATCTGGAATCCCTGAAACAGGATTAGTTGCACAACTACTAATTATAAGTAATATTATTAACGAAGAATATTTCATCAATATATTCACTCTAATTATCTTATTTAACAAAATATCTTTGTAATTCATTTAATGCTATTGCTCTGTGACTAATTTTATTTTTTTCTTTTGAGGTAATTTGAGCAGAAGTCTTATTATATTTAGGTAAGAAAAATAAGGGGTCATACCCAAAACCATTTTCTCCTATAGGCTTTTCTGCTATATATCCACTCCATGATCCAGACGTAATAATCGGAAATGGATCATCTGGGAATCTCATATAAACCATAACGCATCTATAACATGCTTTCCTTTTTTCATAAGGAACATTTTTTAATTCACTCAGAAGTTTTATGTTATTCATTTCATTTGTGGCATTTTCACCTGAATACCTAGCAGATTTTATTCCTGGCCTACCGTTTAAGTATTCAATCTCAATACCTGAATCATCTGCAATTGACGCTAAACCTGTAATTATAGAGGCGCTTCTAGCTTTCAGTATTGCATTTTCAACAAAAGTAGAGCCAATTTCTTCTACCTCTGGTATTTCAATATCATTACAGGTCTTAAGTAGAATGCCTGTCCCATCTAGCATTTTCTTTATTTCTTTAATTTTATCTTGATTTTTTGAAGCTAGGATAATTTTCATATGGATTTTATAAGTTTATCATTCCATTATATACTGTAAAATTATAATAAAAAATTAAATAATAAAGCTATGAAGAAAAGTAATCATATAGACAGTGATGGTAATGTTCAGATGGTAGATATTAGTGATAAAACTATTACTCATCGCAAGGCGATAGCATCAGGCTATATTAGTTTAAGTGAAGCAGCTTTAGAGTCGATCAAGGGTGTAAATAAAAAAGGAGATGTATTAACAGTAGCTCAGATTGCTGGTATACAGGCTGCTAAAAACACTTCTATGTTGATACCTTTGACTCATCAATTAAACATTATAAGTATAAATATAAGCTTTATAATTAAAGAGGATAGGGTTGAGTGCATTTCTGAGATTACCTGCGATGGTAAAACAGGCGTAGAAATAGAAGCATTGTGCGCCACACAAATATCCCTGCTAACTATTTATGATATGTGCAAGTACATAGATAAATCAATGATAATATCCGAGGTTAAATTAGTTTTGAAAGAAGGTGGAAAATCAGGGTCATATAAGGTTATATGATGAAAAAAGTATTGCTTAATTTATCATATATATCAGTTACATTGCTGTCATTAGTAATTATATATGTTTTTTTTATATTTAACCCTAATGATTATAAGAGCCAAATTACTAACTATATTTCATCGAAAACAAAATATAATTTTACATATGATGGTGATATAGAAATATCATATTACCCTGACTTTCAGGTGTTGATGCCAGGCATAAAAATTTTTAAAATGTCATCAGATTCAAAAGATATGATGATAGAAGTTTCATCAATCAATCTTTCTTTATCCCTAGAACAGCTGATGAACAAGGTCATTGATAGGGGTGATATAAAAGCATATGAATTTAAGTATCATGGAGTTAACGCCGACGATGTTTTGATAAAAACATATTCATTATTGAAATTTTCATTATTTTCTGGCTCTAATAAAAATATAACTAATGTTAAAAATATATCTGCGAAATTTACTATGATTAATAACAAGATGAAGATAAGCGACATTTATATGGAAACTGAAATGATGGAAGCTAGAGGAAATGGGTCGATAGACTTAATCACCAAGGAATCTGAATTTAGTTTTATTGGAAAAATGAAAGCATATAAAGATGTAATGAGTTTGTATCAAAATAATTATCCTATAGAATTAATTGACGAAGAGTTGCCCATAATAATTTCTGGAGAATTAGATAACCTTTCGGTATCTGTTAATTTAAATCATATAATTATAAAAAAAGTTGAGCCAATCAGAGAAAAAATAATAGATGAAATACAAGATAAAGTAATAAATGAGCTTAGAGATAAAATTAAGCTACCCTTCTAGAAAAAGAGCTTTAATTAGAAAAAATATTTTAGATTGGTATGATGTCAAGGGAAGAGATAGTCTCCCCTGGAAAGGAAAAGATATATATAAGATTTGGATATCTGAGGTTATGCTTCAGCAAACACAAGTGCAGTCAGTAATTCCTTATTATAAAATGTTTATGGATAAATATCCAAATATTGAGTCCTTATTTAAAGCAAGCCTTGATGATATTATGAAAATATGGAGTGGTTTAGGATTTTATAGAAGGGCAGAAAATATATATAAAGCATCGATCAGAATTCAACAAGAATTTAATCAAGAATTTCCAAAAAATTATAACGATGTATTAAGCTTGCCTGGAATTGGCAGGACAACTGCATCTGCTATTATTACTTTTAGCGGCAATGGTCGTTACTCAATTTTAGATGGGAATGTAAAACGATTTTTATCAAGATTTTTATCTGTAGAAATGCATCATTCTCAGCTAAATAATTTGTGGGAACTATCTCAGTATTTATTATCAGACACTAGGCCTTCAGATTTTATTCAGGCATACATGGATATTGGTTCGTTAATATGTAAGAAATCTAAACCATTATGTGATGAGTGTCCCGTTAATCAACAATGTAATTCATATCCATATACACCTCTGAATATCCCTAAAAAGACTAAGAAGATTAAAGTTATAGAGAAAAATATATGGTCACTAGTAATAGTAAATAATGAGGGACAGTTTTATCTGGAGAAAATATCTTATGATAATTTATGGAGAGGGTTATATTCCTCTCCAGTTTTCCATAATAAGTCAGATTTAATGAGCTGGACTGAATCTCATAAGATAGAAGAGTGTGTAGAATCTAACATTTGGAAGTTTACACACAAGCTGTCTCATATCAAATTTACTTTCAATACAATATTATGTAATATCAAATACCATAAAAAGGTTAGCCTATCTGATGATAATTGGTATAATCTATCAGACATTGATTTTGGGATACCCAAATATCAAGATAAAATATTTAACCAATATAAGAGTATATATGGCTATAATTAGTTGTTTGAAATTAAAGAAAGAGTCTGAGGCATTAGATTATCAGCCATATCCAGGTGATATTGGTATTAAAATAATGGAAAATATCTGCGCTGAAGCTTGGCAGATGTGGATGGCTCACCAAACAATGTTAATTAATGAAATGAGATTAACACCAGTAGACCCAAAGTCTAGAAAATTTCTTGAGGAAGAGATGGAAAAGTTTCTCTTTGGTGATGGTTCTGATGCACCTGAGGGGTTTGTCCCAGAAAAAAAATAATATTGAAGCCCAGGTAGCTCAGTCGGTAGAGCAGAGGACTGAAAATCCTCGTGTCGGCAGTTCGATTCTGTCCCTGGGCATAAAATATATGAATCAAATAACTACACATGAACTACTGAATAGAGCCCTGGCTCTTCATCACCAAAGAAAGTTTAAAGAAGCTGATGCCATTTATTTAATGGTAATAGAAAATGATGATAATAATTTTCAAGCTAATCATCTTCATGGTTGTATTCTTTCTCAAGAACTTAAACATGATCAGGCAATCCCTTATTTTTTAAAAGCAATTAACGTAAATCCTAATAATTATGAAGTAAATAATAACCTAGCAATAGCTTATAAGAACTTAAAAAATAATACTGAATCAGAAAAATATTTTAATAAAGCCATATCTATAGATAATAAGAATTATAAGGCATTTTTTAATTGCGCTAATTTGTATATAGATAGTTTAAGATATTCAGATGCCTTAGAATACCTTGAAATTGCCTCTAATGTTAATGCTTCATTTGCTGAAGCTCCACAAAGAATAGGAGAGGTATATCAGTATATGTTTCAAAATGATAGAAATATTGAACATTTAGAGAAATCCAAACATTGGTTTCTGCAAGCTATAGAGAAAGATTCAAATTATGTCGAGTCATATTTAATGTTAGGCATGAGTTATTTATGGTTAGGTGATATTAACGAAGCCGATAAATTATTTAAAAAGGTATTCAAGTTAAATTATACTAATGATACTTATTTATATAATAATACTAATAAATATCTATCTGATATAAAGTCATTATCCACTCTTATACAACATGAGTTTGAGCAATTAACATATATTGATAATGATACAGATGGAATTAGAAATCCTAAATTTACAAAAGAATATTATGATTCATTAGAAAAATTATATAAAAAAGTACAAGAAGGTTCTTTGGAACTAAAAGATATCACGAGTAAAACAAAACAAGATATTTTTAAAGTATTATATAATAAAGCACCTAAGCATTATTCGGATAATCTTTTAAATGAAAAAAATAATATACCTTCATTAGAATCAATATATCTAAATGGTAAGCCTGAAATATTGGTGATTGATAATTTTTTAAGTGATAATGCTTTAAAAGAGATTCAGAATTTTTGTAGAAATGCCAATATCTTTAAGTATCCATATCAGAGCGGTTATGTTGCAGCATTTTTATCAAAAGGACTTTCAAACCAATTTATACTTAAGCTAAGTGAAGATCTCCGTTTAACTTATAAAAATATTTTTAAAGAGTTAAGGCTTACACAGGCCTGGATATTTAAATATGATAGCAAAAAAGAAGGAACTAATATTCATGCTGACCAAGCTTCAGTAAATGTTAATTTTTGGATTACACCGGAAGCAGCAAATATGGATAAGAGTAAGGGTGGGTTAAAAATATGGAATAAATTGCCTCCAAAAGAATCAAGCTTTGATTCCTATAATAATCTAGACAATTCTCCAAAAATTCTAAAGATGCTCAATGATAACAATATCACTAGCAGGGTTATTCCTTATAAAGAAAATAGAGCTGTAATATTTAATTCACAATTATTTCATGCGACTGATGATTTTAGCTTTAAAAAATCCTATGAAAATAGGCGTATTAATATCACTTTTTTATATGATTAATATATTTACATTGAATACTTTAAATATAACTCTATCGGACATATAATATAGTTATGGATACTCCGTTAAAGCAAAAAGCAGAATTTAGATTAGGTCAAATAGTTTCTCACTCAAAATTTAGATATAGAGGGGTTATTGTTGATGCTGACCCGTACTTCCAAGGCACAGATGAATGGTATGAAAATGTAGCAAAATCAAAACCTGCTAAAAATAAACCCTGGTATCATGTTCTGGTGCATGGTCAAGGAAATGAGACATATGTTGCTGAGGGTAATCTTTTAAGTGATGAAAATACTGACCCAATAGATCATCCATTTGTAGAAGTCTTTTTTAATGAATATGATAATAGCGGCTCATATTCTCTTAAACAGAATTTCAACTAATATTTTATGAAATCCATTTCAGATTTTTTTAAAGATATTACTTCAAATAAAAAAACAAATATTGAACCAAATAGTCTTGAGTCCTTTAAGGATGAAATGGTTTTATGTATATGTGTTTTATTGATTGAAGTTTCAAAATCTGATGATGACTATGATGACTCAGAAAAAGAAAAAATAGTAGATCTCCTTGAAAAACAATTTTCCTTGAATCATGATCAAATTGATATGTTAATGCAGATGGCTGATAAAAAAAATAATGAAATTGTCTCTCTTCATGAATTAACAGCAACCCTTAATAAAGAATATACATATTCTGAGAAAAAAAATGTAATTAAAATGCTATGGGATATAGCATATTCTGATGGAAGAATAGATAAATACGAAGATTATACTATTAGAAAAATATCAGATTTATTATATATTAAACACAGTGATTTTATAAAAGCAAAACTTAGATAGTTATTTAATTCTAAAGGTAGCTATTTGCCCAAATAGATTAGGCATCATTTTTGTTAATGAATTTGTTTTTTGATTATTATCAGTAATAGAGTGTTCAAGAATTTCAAAATTATTATCTTTACAAAATTTTAGAAAATCTTTAATTGTGCATAAATGAATATTAGGAGTATCATGCCATGCATAGGGAAGGTTGCCTGTGACGGGCATTACGCCACATGTTAGTAACTGAATTCTGGATGACCAATGACCCATGTTTGGAAATGAAATAATAACTTCTTTTCCTATTCTTAACATTTGATTAAGCAGCTCTTTTGGATTTTTAATCACCTGAAGAGATTGAGCTAATACAACATAATCAAATGATTCTAGCTCAAAGCCATTCAAGCCTTTATCTAAATCCATTTGTAAAACATTAACGTTATTTTTAAGAGATAGTTTTATATTTTTAATATCATTATCTATACCATAACCACTGATATTTTTATCTTGTTTTAAAATTTTGAGAAGTTCTCCATTCCCACAACCTAAATCTAATACTTTTGTATTAGGCTTGATCCATGAACTTATTAATAAAAGATCTTTTCTAAATGCCATTATTCGACTCCAAAATAAAAGATCTCATGATATCAAAATAATCATGATTTCCCATAAGAAATGCATCATGACCTCCATCTGCAGAAATTTCTGAGTAACTTACATTTCTTTTATTGTCTAATAATAATTTCACAATTTCTTTTGATCTTTTTGGAGGAAATCTCCAGTCTGATGTAAATGATATAATTAAAAATTTAGATTTACTCTTTTGAAGATTATTTATTAATGACTGAGACATATCTTTAACAGGATCAAAATAGTCTAAAGATTTTGTCATTAACATATATGTATTAGCATCAAATCCTGTGACAAATTTCTCTCCTTGATACTTTAGATAGCTTTCAATCTGGAATTCGACATCATAATTAAAATTTAGTTTTGGTGTTTTTAAATCTCTACCAAATTTTTCCCTCATAGATTCATCTGAGAGATATGTTATATGACCAAGCATTCTAGCTAGTGCCAAACCCTGATTAGGAGAAACCCCTTTATCTAAGTAATTTCCATCATGCCAACTTGGATCTTTCATTATTGCTTGTCTAGCAATTTCATTAAATGCTATATTTTGAGCAGTTAGCTTTGGTGCAGCTGCGATAGCAATACAATTATTTATTAATTCTGGATATTGAAATGACCACTGTAATGCCTGCATCCCACCAAGACTTCCACCAATAACAAATTTCCAAAAAGGAATATCTAGATAATTCATTAACTCTTTTTGTGATGTTACCCAGTCACTTACAGTGATTATTGGGAAATCAGAGCCATAAATTTTATTAGTTTCTGGATTTACACTTATAGGTCCAGTAGAACCATGGCAACCACCTAAATTATTTAAACATACAACAAATAATTTATTTGTATCAATTGGTTTACTGGGACCAATCATATTATTCCACCATCCAGGCTTCTCTTCTCCTTCATAATAACCTGCTACATGATGGTTACCAGATAAAGCATGACATATTAGAACAGCATTGCTCCGATCTTTATTTAGAGAACCATATGTTTCATATATGAGATTATATTGACTCAAAACCCGTCCAGATAAAAGCTTCAAAGGATTTTTGATAGTGACAATAGTTGGTTTTACATATCCAATTGAGTTTTCATCCATTAGAAATACCTAGTTAGGTTAAAAATGGGTGGCAAAATAATCATTTGTAGTAAATTTAAAACTACTAGTAAAACAATAGGTGATAAATCTATGCCTGACATATTAGGCAATATATTCCTTATTGGTTTATATAAAGGATCACAAATTTCATCTACAAGACTAAATAGCGGATGATTGCTATATGCAATAAACCAGCTGCCTATTACACCTATGATTACCGCATACCATAAAATATCTAAAATTTCTTTTATCGCAAAACCAAATCCTGCAATAAATAGAGCGCTGATACTATATTCAAATCCACTAAAATTAGGATTAATGTAAAGTTTTAGTGTCGTTAAAGCAGTAATCAAAATTATAATGATTAAGTCAAATTTACCTATATAAAGGGGAATTACTCTAAATAAAAGTAAGGCTGGATTTGTAGCTTTTACAACCAACTGTGAAACAGGATTATTATAAGATACTCTAGTTACTTCAAATAAAAATCTAAGAATAAATAAGAATTGTATAAAACCTATAATAGTTATTAATAAAAATATTATTGGTTTTGACGCATAAGCTTCCATTATTTATTTTTTCCTAATTGCTGAGCTTTATTATAAGCCTCTTTAATTGATTTTGTTAAAATACTTTTAAACTTAAGAGCATCTAAGGTCTTTAGTGCCGCATCTGTTGTGCCGCCTTTTGAGATAACTGAATCTTTTATTTTTTTGAAACTTTTCTTTTCATTCATGCATGTTATTGCAGTCCCATAAAATAATTCTTCAGCATAATTTTCTGCTTCATTTTCTGAAAAACCAAGCTTTTTAAACGTTTGAATGATTGCTTCTAAGAAATGAATAAAATATGCGGGCCCACTTCCAGTGAGCGCTGTAACTTTATCAATTTTATTTTCATTTTCCACAATATGAGATGTTCCAAAAATATTAAAAAATCTTTTTATTGATGCAGTCTTATTATCTTTACAAAATTTGTTTGAAAAGATAAATGTAGAAGCATTTCCATATTTTGAGTTAATATTCGTCATTACTCTAGCAATTGGTGTTTTAGGATTAAGTTCTTTTATTAAATTAGTTGTTCTCACACCAGCCATCAAGCTTATAATTACCGATGACTTTGAATAAAATCTCTTTATATCTCTACAAATACCTTTATATTGATTTGGTTTTACAGCAATAATTATTACTTCGCTTTTAATTAAGTGATGATCTATTGCATTACTATATGTGATTGTTAACTTTTTAGCTAAAGACTTTTTTTGAGTATTTTTATCATATAGTCTTATCTTTACCTTAGCTTTAGATGACTCTAGTCTATAGAGCAAAGACTGAGCTAAGTTTCCAACGCCTATAATTGCAATATCTTTTATTATCATTTTCTTTCGCCAAATATCAAACTTCCAATACGTATCATATTCGAACCTTTGCTTAAAGCTAGTTTATAGTCATTACTCATACCTAGTGACAAAGTATCTATATTTTTATATTTATTACTTAATTTATCATATTTCAGCTTAAGTATATTATATGAATTTACATTTTCTTTCAAAGCATTCAGTTTAGAAGGAATTGCCATAATTCCTCTTAATGATAAATATTCATACCTAGAAATATTATTTAAGAATTCATCAGTTTCATTAATCATAATGCCAGCCTTTGATTTTTCATTGTCTATATTGATTTGAACACAAATATTCAGTTTCTTTTCTAATTTTTGACATTCCTCATTTAGTAATCTTGCATGTTTTTCAGATGAAATTGTTTGGACCCAGTTAAAATATTTTACTATCTTTTTAATTTTATTTGACTGAATTCTTCCAATGAAATGCCATTCTAAATTATTGTTATCAATTTCTTCAATCTTTTTTATAGCTTCATCTAGATAGTTTTCCCCATATATATGATAACCAGATTTTATTAATTCTCTAATACTTGATGTTGGTTGTGATTTACTCACAATAATTAGCCTTGTGGTTTTATCAATTGATATTTTGTCTATATCAGAATCGATTTTTGATAAAATATTTTGATAGTCTTCTTTCATGCCTTATTATTTATTTTTAAAAATAAGAGACATGATAGCCATTCTGATTGATATGCCTACAGTAACTTGATCTAAAATCACAGAATTAGGACCATCTGCTACTTCGGAATCAATTTCTATACCTCGATTAATTGGTCCAGGATGCATTACAATTACATCTTTTTTAGCTGACATAATTTTTTGTTTGGTTAGACCATAATTATTATAATAATCCTCTGTAGATATAAAAGCTTCTTTCATACGCTCTTGTTGAAGTCTAAGCATAATTATAACATCAACATTATCTATACCTTTTTCTAAGTTAGAAAAATAATCAACTCCTAATTCATTTATATTCTCTGGCATTAAATTTTTTGGTCCAATTATATTTATATTTTTTACTGATAATATTTTAAGACTCGCTATTAAGGATTTTGCTACTCTAGAGTGTAAAATATCACCAACAATTGATACATTTAAGTTTTCAAAACTACCTTTGTGCTTTTTAATAGTATACATATCTAGCATTGCTTGTGTTGGGTGAGCGTGTATACCATCACCAGCATTAATTACAGATATTTTCTTTCCGACTTCTTTGGCAATATAATGTGGAGTTCCTGATGAGGAGTGTCTTACGATAAACATGTCACACTCCATCGCTTCCAATGTTTTAATCATATCAAGAATTGATTCACCTTTAAGTGCTGAAGAATTAGCTATATCAATATTAATGAAATCTGCTGATAACCTTTTTGAAGCTAGTTCAAATGTAGTCTTCGTTCTTGTGCTAGGCTCAAAAAATAAGCTTGCTATTGTCTTACCTTCTAAATCTTTAAATTTATTACTTTCATTTTTAATGTACTTGTCAGCTAAATCAATAATTTCATTTATATGCTCTTTTGATAAATTCTCTATATTCAAGAAATGCTGTAATTTATTATTTTTATTGAATTGAAGATTGTAGTCTATTTTCATAACCTTATCGTATCATATTTTCGTTGAACCAGCTTTCCAAAATTATGGATGCTGATAAATCATCTAAATCATCTTTCTTTTTTATATTATATTGGCTTTTCCTCATATCGCTATATATTACTTTACTTTCTTCAGTAGATAAAACCTCTGAAAATTTATCAATTTGAATAGAACCTATATATTTTTCAGTAATCATGGTAATAAATAAATCTAGTTTCTTTGTAAAATTACTTTTAGTTTTACTATATGGATATCCAATAATTATAACATTAGGCTTCCATTCAGATATTAATTTTTCTATATCTATCCAATTAGTTCCATTTTTTCCATTATAAATAATCTTTAATGGAGTAGCTTTTTTTGTTATTAATTGGCCGATGGCAAACCCAATTTTATTGATACCATAATCTATAGACATATACGTATAATCTTTACTTATCATCATAGTATTGCTCAACGATTTTTATAAACTGATTGGCAATTGAAGAACTTAGATTTTTATCTTTTAATTCTATCTGTTGAATTCCAGTAGGTGATGTTATATTGATTTCTGTTATATAATCCCCAATCATATCTACGCCGGCGAAGTATATCCTATTATTTTTTAGATAAATTGCTATATCTTTCAAATGACTAAGGTGTTTATGGTTTATTTTTTGAACTTTAAATTTACCACCATATGAAAGATTTGCTCTAAAATCATTTTTTGGAGGATATCTGACTAATACATTTTCATGAACAATACCATTAGTCATAAGTATTCTTGTATCCCCATCTTTGATTTGTTTTAGGTATTTTTGAATCACAACAAATTTTTGAGAGTTATTAGTCATAGTTTTTATTGATGTTAATAGATCTTTATCTTTAAGAGATAGCAGCGAGATCTCTTTTCCACCCATAAGATTTAGTGGCTTTATTACAACTTTTTTATACTTTTCAACAAAATTAACTATTGTTTCTTGGTTAGAGGAAACAAGGGTAGGTAAATTAAGCTTAGTTAAGTTATTTCCCAATAGCTTTTCATTATAATCCCTTAAAGATTGTGGAGAATTAATTATGAGCACTCCATTTTTTTCCAAGTAATCTAGCATATGTGTTATTTGTATATATTTTTCATCTACAGGAGGATCTTTACGAAATAAGATACAGTCTAATTTGGATAAATTCATTAACGTGCTTCGTGACAATTTATAAAAATCCCTTTTTCCTTTAAAAGTTTTTAATTTTTTAGTTTTTGCAAAAACATCTTGATTAATTAAATGTATAGTATCTGGAATAATATATTCAATATTATGAGTTTTTTGCAGGGCTGTTATTATTGCAAATGTAGAATCTTCTTTAGGATTGATATCCTCTATAGGATCCATTATGATGCCAAATGAATACATGCTTAAGGCTCAATATTATATAGTTCTTTTGAAGCTGCTAATATAGCTAATCTAGCAATAACACCATAAATATAAAATTTGTTCGTATCTGAATATATTGTCTCACTATCACTGGGATTTATACATGCATCTTTAAATGGTATTGGTAAAAATGTCATGCCAGGCGAGTTTAAGTTTTCTGAATTACTTTTGCTATCATGAAGCCTGTAAAACCCACCTACTAAATTACTACCAAAGGAGTAAATAACAGGTTCTGCAACATGATTAGAGGGTTTAAGTTTTTCGTTTGAATAGATTCCTTCCTGCAGTATTACTTTATCAACTTTATTACCACCTTTGGTTTTTAGCATTTTAGTTCTTTGCTTTCTATTAAGGTTTAAAAGTTCATCTATACTTTTAACTTTCATAATTCCCATTCCATATGTGCCTGAGTCAGCCTTAATCATGATATATGGATCTTCTTGAATATCATATTCCTTATATTTTTCTTGTATAAGAGTTAATAGTCTTGATGCATGGTGTACCAAGCAATCTTCTCCTTGTTTTGTTTTAAAATCTATTTCTCCACAGTTTCTAAATAATGGTTCAAGAAGCCAAGAGTCAATATCTAGAAGACGAGAAAAATTACTAATAACATCAGTATAATATTCAAAGTGTATTGTTTTAGATCTTTTTGTCCAACCTAAATTTTTATCTGGAAGAATAGGCTGTACAATATTATCTAGAATATCTGGAATCCCATCTGATAAATCATTATTTAATAATATAGCATCAGGAATAAACCCATCATATGTGAGCATGTTATTTTTATTTGCTAATAGTTCGTTAATATTTCCATCACTATCTAGCATGGAAGATACTTTAACCTCATATCCAGCTTTTCTAATAATATTAGATAGTGAATCAATGCTTGAGAGATAGAATTTATTTCTTGTATGATTTTCAGATATAATCAAGACTTTAGTTAATGTTGGAGATATTCTTTCCAATGCATGCTGAACAGCAGCTATATATAAGAAATCTAAATCACTATCAAGATTATTAAATCCTGCAGGAAATAAATTTGTATCAACAGGTGCTATTTTATAACCAGAATTTCTTAAATCTATAGAAGCATAAAATGGAGCAGGATATTTAATCCATTGTTTTCTAAACCATGCTTCTATATTCATATGATTTTTTATAATAACAGAATGCAGATTCTCATTAGCGAATGATTTTGTATATTCAGCAATTGATTTTATATTTTTCATTTCAAAAATCTCTTAGTATTGTTTGCGCAACCATTGACGCAGTTTCTGTTCTCAATATCCTATCTCCAAGACTAATAATATTCCAGTTATATCTTCCAACTAAATCAATTTCTTCTTTAGAAAAGCCACCTTCTGGGCCAATTAGAATTATATGTGATTGAAAATTTTTATCTAATTGGTTAATTTTTCTTCCAGACATATGAAAGCATATTTTTTGAGCATCATCCTTGTCCACTTCATCGAGAAATTCTTTTAAGGTAGTAGTATTATTTAATTTTGCTAAAAATAGACCATTAGATTGTTCTGTAGCACCTACAATAATATTTTCCCAATGAATTTTCTTTTTCTTATGATCCCCTGGATGACTTCTTTCAGAAATAATAGGGGTTATCTCATTGATCCCTATCTCTACAGATTTTTGAATTGCTAAATCCATGTGTTTGGCACTAGGAATGCATTGAGCTAAAATTATTTTATGAGCATCTATTTCTCTTAATGGATTTTCACTTTTTATTAAAATTATTAATTCTTCTTCATGGTGAACTTCTGCTATATATTCTTTCCCATCACCATTGAAAACTATAATTTTTTCATCATGTCTAATTCTTAAGACATTTTTAATATGATTGACAATATTAGAGTCAACTTTTAATTTATTATTTACTGATATATGATTATTAACATATATTCTATGAAATTTATTTTGTTGCAATATTTATAGCGCCTTCAATTACGTTTATTACTTTATCAATTTCATTTTTATTTATTATATATGGCGGCATAAAATATATTACATTACCTAAAGGTCTAATTAAAACATTATTTTTTAGCCCATATTCATATGCTCGCACACCTCTTCTTTCTTTCCAGTCATAGGGAGTTTTGGTTGACTTATTTTTAACCATTTCTATCGCAGCAATCATCCCATGCTGTCTAACATCACCAACATGTTGATGCTGAGAAATTTTACCTAAAGATTTAGATATATAATCCGATAATATTTTATTTTTTGATATAGTTTTTCCTTTCTCAAATATATCTAATGAAGCATTTGCTGCAGAGCAAGCAATCGGATTAGCAGTATAACTATGAGAATGGAGAAAGGCATTTAACTTTGTATATTCATCATAAAACGCATCATACATGCTATTAGTTGTAAGAATAGTTGATAGGGTCATGTACCCACCTGTTATGCCTTTCGATAAGCAAATAATATCTGGTGTAATTTTACTTTGCTCATAGGCAAACATAGTTCCGGTTCTACCAAAGCCCACAGCAATTTCATCTGCAATCAAGTGTATATTATATTTATCACAAGCCTCTCTTAATAGTTTTAAGTAGATGGGATGATACATTCTCATATATCCTGCACACTGGACGAGTGGCTCAATAATTACAGCCGATACCTCTTTATGTTTTTTTTCTATAACCTTGAGCATCTTGTCAAACATTATTTCAGTATGTTGCTTATCTGTATGATTTTCATCTTTCAGATAACAGTCTGGAGATTCTACTACTATGCTATCTATCATTAACTCTTCGTATGTCTTTTTATATAAGTCTATATTTGATACAGATAAAGAACCTAGTGTTTCACCATGATAACTATTGGATAAGGATATAAATTTTGATTTTTTCTTATACCCTTTATTTTTCCAATAGTGATAACTCATTTTCATTGCAGCATCTACTGCGGAAGAGCCATTATCTGTAAAGAAGCATTTTTTAATTTTTGGAGGAGATAATTTAATCAATCTCTCAGCAAGATTTATAGCGGGTTCATGTGTAAATCCTGCTAATAGCACATGTTCAAGATTGCCTAACTGTTTTGTTATTTGTTTATTTATATAAGGATTAGAATGCCCAAATAGATTTACCCACCAAGAACTAATTGCATCTATGTATTGGTTACCATCATAATCTTCCAGCCATATACCTTTGCCTTTCTTAATAGGTATTAACGGTATCTTTTCATGGTCTTTCATTTGGGTGCATGGGTGCCATACAACCTTTAAGTCTCTTTTTATAAGATCACGAGTAGATTTACTTTCTTTTTTAGACATTCAGTAATAGTACGTAAAAATATTTAAGATCTAATATCTATAAGTATCTTTTTTATACGGACCATGCTCATCAACACTTATGTAGTCTGCTTGCTCTTTAGTTAACTTAGTTAACTTCACACCTAGCTTGTCTAAATGGAGCCTAGCTACCTTCTCATCTAAATCTTTTGGTAACACATAAACTTTATTTTCATAATTTTTATGATTTTCCCATAGCTCTATTTGAGCCATAACTTGGTTGGTGAACGAACATGACATTACAAAACTGGGATGACCAGTAGCACATCCAAGATTAATTAATCTTCCTTCCGCTAGAAGAATTATTCTTTTACCATCTGGAAAAATTATATGATCAACCTGTGGTTTAATGTTTTCCCATTCATATTTTTTTAATCCTTCAACATCTATTTCATTATCAAAGTGACCAATATTACAAACTATTGCCCCGTTTTTCATTTTAACCATTTGGTCATGATCAATTACATTAAAATTACCAGTAGCTGTGACAAATATATCAATTTCTTCAATATAATCATTAATATCTACAACCTTGTAACCTTCCATTGATGCTTGTAGTGCGCATATAGGATCAACTTCAGTGATTAATACATTTGCTCCTAAACCTCTAAGAGATCCAGCAGAACCTTTCCCTACATCACCATAACCACATACAATAGCTATTTTACCAGCTATCATAGTATCTGTGGCTCTTTTGATTCCATCTACCAATGATTCTCTACAACCATAAAGGTTATCAAATTTAGACTTAGTAACAGAATCATTAACATTCATTGCTGGCATTTTAAGCTCACCATTTTTTTCCATTTCATAGAGACGATGAACACCGGTTGTTGTTTCCTCGGATACTCCTAAAATATCTTCTAAAAGAGTTTCATGATCTTGATGAATAATTCCGGTTAAATCACCACCATCATCTAGCAGCATATTAGGTTTCCATCCATCAAGCCCATTGATAGATTGATCAATACACCATCTATATTCTTCTTCAGTCTCTCCTTTCCATGCAAATACTGGAATATCTTGGCTAGCAATTGCCGCTGCCGCATGATCTTGTGTTGAAAATATATTGCAAGATGACCAGCGTACATCAGCACCCAAATCTACTAAGGTTTCAATTAATACTGCGGTCTGGATAGTCATATGAAGACAGCCAATAATTCTGGCCCCTTTGAGAGGATTTTTTCCTTTATACTCTTCTCTGAGAGACATTAAGCCTGGCATTTCAGTTTCAGCTATTCTGATTTCTTTGTGCCCAAACTCCGCAAGAGAGATATCTGCAACTTTATAGTCTGTCCCAATTTTTTTAATTTCATCAGTTTTCATAATGTTTTTTCCTAGTATATTCTTATTTACAATGCGTTTTTTAGTATATCAACCTTATTGGTCTGTTCCCAAGTAAAATTTTCTCCTTCTCGCCCAAAATGACCAAAAGCAGCAGTAGGCTGATATTTCCTATTTAATAAATCAAGTGTCTCAGTTATTCCATATGGAGTTAAATCAAAAACTTCATTAACGATTCTAGAAATATCTTTATCACTAATCTTTCCAGTACCAAATGTATCTATTGAAATTGATGTTGGTTTAGCTATCCCAATTGCATAAGATAACTGTATTTCACATTTATCTGCTAATCCAGCAGCAACGATATTTTTTGCAACATATCTAGATATATATGCTGCTGATCTATCTACTTTAGATGGGTCTTTCCCAGAAAATGCTCCGCCACCATGCCTAGCCATTCCACCATATGTATCAACTATTATTTTTCTTCCCGTTAAACCACAATCACCCATTGGGCCACCATCAATAAAATTTCCTGTTGGATTTACAAAAATTTTTGTATTTTTAGTCTGAAATCTCTCTGGTATTGTTTTCTTGATTATTTCTTCAATCACAAATTCTCTAATTTCTTTAAGATTTACAGTACTATCATGTTGAGTTGACAAGACAACAGTATCAATTTCTTTGGGTTTGTTATCTTCATATACAAAAGTTACTTGGCTTTTGGCATCAGGCCTTAACCAGTCAACTTTCTTTGATTTTAGGAGTTCAGCTTGTTTTTCAACTAATCTATGAGAGAAGTATATTGGAGCAGGCATCAAAACATCTGTTTCATTAGAAGCATAACCAAACATTAGCCCTTGATCTCCAGCACCTTGCTTCTTTTTGTCTTCTCTGTCAACACCCATTTTAATATCAGCTGACTGTTGATTTATAAACCTAATAATTTCACAGCTATTTCCATTAAAACCTAAATCATTTGAGTTATAACCAATATCACATATTACTTTTCTAAGCTTCTCGTCAAATTCTAGAGGATGAGAGGATGTAATTTCACCAGCAATAACTATTGTGCCTGGAGTGTCTTTCTTTCCTTTGGTTAATACTTCGCATGCAACACGAGCATCTTTATCTGACTCAAAGACATAGTCTAAAACAGCATCAGATAGCTGGTCGCTTAACTTATCTGGATGACCAGGTGATACGCTTTCAGATGTAAATAAGTAATTGTCTTTCATGATATTTTAATTTCAAACTAATATATCATTAAATTAGACTATTATCTAAGAGAATCACTACTTTTTAAAATTTTTGAGGACTGCTTTCTCATCATCAGTTAAGTCTACACCGTCCGAAAATTTTCTAAGTATACTGAAATATTCAGATTCATAAGTTTTCTCCTTTATATTGCTAATTATAGAGTTGATAGTTTGTTTAGCAGAGTCAACGTCTGCATACATCATTTTTTCTGAAGAATATTTTAAAAATAAATCCTTTTTGGTTCCTTCAATTTCTAGAAATTTATTTAACTGAAAAGTATTATTTACTTTCATATCTTGTATTGAAACAAGCATTTCTTTAACATCAGGATCTTTTACTATATCAATAATTTGGTTACCAAATTTCTCTAATAATATTGGATGTTCTAAAAAAATCGACAAAATTAAAGAATCTGTTAATTCCAGGTTATTCGAAGCTATATTATTTTTTATAGTATTTTGGCCCTTCGAGGATTTTTCTTTTAAAAATAAATCAGCTTCCGAAAGTTTTGTTATACCAAGTAATTGTTCTTTTAATAATTTTTTATATAATCCATTTGGAATTTTTTCAATTAATGGAATTATATTTTTTGTAAAAGTTGTTTTATCTTCAACTTTTTTTAAATCAAGATTTTTTCTCATACTATTAAACATGAATTCAGACAAAGCCATGCTGTCAGCAATGATGGTTTTAAATGCTTCGGTATCCTCATTACACAGATCATCTGGATCTTTTCCATCTGCTATAAAACTGAACCCAATATTAACTCCATCTCTAATTTCTGGGAGACAGTTTTCAAGAGCTTTCCATGCTGCTTTCTGTCCTGCTATATCACCGTCAAAACAAAAAACTATATTTTTACTATATCTTAAAAGTTTATTAATATGAAATTTTGTAAATGCAGTACCAAGCGCTGCAACTGCATTTTTAACACCATTTTGGTGTAGGGCGATAACATCAGTATATCCTTCTACAACTATTATTTGATCTACTTTGTTTATATGCTGTTTCGATTCAAATAACCCATAAACCTCATTACTTTTATAAAATAATTTTGATTCAGGTGAATTAATATATTTAGCATTATCATTTTTATCTAAAGCTCGTCCTCCAAATGCAATAATATTTCCTGATGTATTTCTAATAGGAAACATTATCCTGTTTCTAAAACGATCATATGTTTTATCTTTATTTTTAACTAATAATCCAAGGTCTACTCCTTCCTTAATCTTGTTTTTTTTAACCAATAAATTAGTAATATTATCCCAACTATCTTTTGATAAACCAAGATTGAAATTTTGAGCCATATCTTCATTAATATTTCTTTTTAATAGATATGTTTTTGCATTTATATCATTCTCTAGATTTTTTACATACTGTTCATTAACTAATTTATTCGTATCTAATAAAGTCTTGCTATCATCATTTTTATTATCATTTCCTTTGGGCATTTCTACATTTGCCATATAAGCTAACTTTTCAATTGCTTCGATAAATGTTAAACCGTCATGATCCCTTAAAAATTTAATTACATCTCCCGATGCACCGCATCCAAAACAATGATAAAACTGTTTTGTATTGGACACATTAAATGAGGGAGTATTTTCAGAGTGAAATGGGCACAGACCTTTGTAGCCACTACCATGTTTTTTTAATTGAATTACATTTCCTATTACTTCAATAATATCAATTCTTGAAAGCAAATCATCAATGAATGCTCTATCAAGACTACTCATCTTACGCAGCCTTGGTTAGTATCACCAGTAAACTTTTAAAATCAGAAGCTCTTGGTTTTATGATTACAAATTTATTAATTTCTTCTTTGAAATTTAAAATAATTGATTTTGCAATATAGCTTCCAGTATCTTTATAATATTCTTTCAATGACTTCAATAAATATTTTTGATGTTCTATGAACATTGCCTCTGATAGTTTTGCTATTTCCACAGATTCAGTATTTATTTTTTTAGCAAAAGTATTATCTTCGTCATAAACAAAAGATAGACCTCCGGTCATACCAGCGCCAAAGTTATTACCAGTTTTACCCAAGACTATAATAGATCCTCCAGTCATATATTCGCATGTATGATCTCCACTACCTTCTATTATTGCGGTGCATCCTGAATTTCGAACACCAAATCTTTCTCCTGCAATACCTTCTGCGAAAAGTTTTCCACCCGTAGCCCCATATATACAAGTATTACCAATAATAATCATCTTCCTTGCTAGTTCTTTTAATATTTTTGGTACTTTAATAATAATTTTTCCACCAGCCATTCCTTTGCCAACATAGTCATTTGCATCACCAGTTAAAGTGATGTTTAAGCCACTCGCATTCCATACGCCTAGGCTTTGTCCAGCTGTCCCTTCAAGATTTAGTGTGATTGGTTTACTCTTTAAGCCATAATTACCATATAAGCGAGCAATTGCTCCTGATATATTTGCACCAATACTTCTATTAAAGTTTTTTATTTTATAAGACAATATCGCCTTTTCTTTTTTCTTTATAAGTGGAAGCACGTCTTTTAGAATCTTTTTGGCTAAAATAGCTTGATCAAATGGTTTATTAGATTTTGTAGTACAGTACTTCGAGCTACCATTTTTAACTGATATTAATAATTTTTTTAGATTTAGTTTTTTATGTTTATCTGTATTACCTTTAACTTGTTTTAATAAATCTGTTCTACCGATAATTTCACTTAATGAAGAGAAGCCTAATTCTGCAAGTATTTCCCTCACATCTTGCGCAACAAATTTAAAATAATTTGCAACCCTATCCGGACTACCACTGAAGTGATTTAGGCGGAGAATTTTATTTTGAGTAGCAACACCAGTTGCACAATTATTCAAATGGCATATTCTTAAATATTTACAGCCTAGTGCAACCATTACCGATGTTCCAAAACCAAAACTTTCTGCTCCAAGCATTGCACCTTTTACAATATCCAATCCTGTTTTCAAACCACCATCTGTTTGTAGTCTAACTTTATGCCTCAAATTATTCATCATTAAAGTTTGATGGGCCTCACTTATTCCTAACTCCCATGGACTCCCTGCATATTTAACCGAAGTTAGTGGGCTAGCGCCAGTTCCTCCATCATATCCAGAGATTGTAATTAAATCTGCATATGCTTTGGCTACTCCAGCTGCAATAGTACCAACTCCTGCTTGTGAGACTAATTTAACAGATATCAAAGCTTTACTATTTACTTGTTTGAGATCAAAAATAAGTTGAGCTAAATCTTCAATTGAATATATATCATGATGTGGAGGAGGTGAGATTAAAGTTACACCGGGTACTGAAAATCTGAGCTCCGCAATCATCTCATTCACTTTATCTCCTGGGAGCTGACCTCCTTCTCCTGGTTTTGCGCCTTGCGCAATTTTGATTTGAATTACTTCTGCATTCACAAGGTAATGAGGTGTAACACCAAATCTTCCTGAAGCTACTTGTTTTATCTTAGAATTTTTACTAGTGTTAAACCTCTTTTTATCTTCTCCACCTTCCCCTGAATTAGAGCGTCCACCTAAAGTATTCATTGCAATTGCTAGAGCTTCATGTGCTTCCGGTGACAAGGCTCCTAAGGACATTCCCGCTGTATCAAATCTATGAAATATTTTTTTAATTGACTCAACTTTTGTTATAGAAATTTTCTTTGAGGTTGATTTTAAAGATAATAAATCTCTCATAAAACTTGGATTTCTTCCATTAACAAGATCAGCATATTTTCTATAGTCTTCGTAATATCCAGTGCTTACGCATTCCTGCAAAGATTTAACAATATCTGGATTATAATCATGATGTTCTTCATTATGAACATATTTTAAAAGGCCACCTGTTTTTATTTCTTTAGATACATCCCATGCAGTAACTCTGTTTTCTTCTAAATCTTTTTGTATATCTAAAAAATCTGAACCAGATATACGACTAATGGTATCTTTAAAACATAGGTCAACTATTTTTTCATGTAAACCTACGATCTCAAATAACTGGGCACCTCTGTAACTGGAGACACATGATATCCCCATTTTTGACATTATTTTTAATATACCTTTATTTATCCCTTTTATATAATTACCTACAGACTCACCATATTTTTTTACAGAAATTTTATTTTTACCAACCATCTCATTCAATATTTCATATGCTAAATATGGATAGATAGCTGTAGCCCCATACCCTAATAGCACGGCATAGTGATGTGGATTTCTAGCAGAACCGGTTTCAATAATTAAATTTGTATCACACCTTAATCCTGCATCTATTAGCTTATGGTGAACCGCTCCTACAGCCATGGGAGCTGGAATAATCAATTGATGTTTACTTATTTTTTTATCAGATAATACTATTGTTATATTACCTTTTTTAACACTTCTGGTTGCACGGTCACATATTGTATTAATAGCTTCTTCTAAATCTAGTGATGCATCATAATTTAAATCAATAATATCATGAGGATATTTCTTTTGTTTTGAAGCTAATATTGACAAGTATGTTTGTCTATCTAACACTGGTGAACCAAGGATTAATCGATCTGCATGTTTGGCAGATTCTTCGAATAAGTTTCTCTCTTTTCCAAAACATACTTCTAGCGACATAACGCTAGCCTCTCTCAATGGGTCTATAGGAGGGTTTGTTACCTGAGCAAACTGTTGTCTAAAATAATCATATATTGATCTATTATGTTTTGATAGAACTGGCATGGGAGTATCGTCACCCATGGAGCCAGTTGCTTCTTGCCCAATTTCCGCAAGAGGAGCTATTATTTCTTTTTCTTCCTCAAAAGAAACAGTAAAAGATTTTTTAAATAAGAGTAATTCGTTGTCTGTAAAATTTAGTGACTCTTCTTTCTTAGCTTCATAATCTGGAACTTTTGTAGAGTGTTTCTTCAACCATGACAAGTAAGGGTGTCTATCTTTTAGAATATGATCTATTTGGTCTGTTGATAAAATTTCACCTTTTTCAGTATCTACAGCCAACATCTCACCTGGGGCCAGTCTGCCTTTTTCTACTACATCTTCACTATTATAATCATAAACTCCAATTTCTGAAGCTAATGTTATATGACGGTCCTTGGTTATGACATATCTCGCAGGTCTTAATCCGTTTCTATCTAGTGCACATGCCGCATATCTTCCATCTGTAAGAACTATTCCTGCCGGACCATCCCATGGCTCCATATGCATAGAATGATATTCATAACATGCCTTTAATTTTTCATCGATATTTTTATTATTTTGCCATGCTGGAGGCATTAATGTTCTCATCGCTCTAAATATTCCCATATCACCAGCCAATAAAAGTTCAAGCATATTGTCTAGAGTGTATGAATCAGAATCAGTTCTAGAGATTAAAGGATGAAGCTTATTTAATTCTGGAAGAGATTCAATACTAAGTTTAGTCCGCCTAGCTAGATACCAGTTTCTATTCCCCTGGATAGTATTAATTTCTCCATTATGTGCAAGATATCTAAATGGTTGAGCTAACTTCCATTGAGGCAATGTATTAGTTGAGAATCTTTGATGGAAAACACATAAAGATGTTTTCATTTTCTTATTAGTTAAATCAGGATAGAAATCTTTGATATAATTTGAGATTATCAATCCTTTATACGAAATAACTTTTGCAGAGAGACTTGGTATGTAGAAAATATCATCATCAGCTAAAATTTTTTCTGCCTGTACTCTCGCAATATATAATTTTTTTTCAAACTCAGACTCTAGCATTTCATCTGGAGCTGTAACAATAACCTGTTTTATTATTGGTAGACTCGATAAAGCATCCTTTCCGCATGCATCTTTATTAGTAGGAACATTTCTCCAGCCCTCAACATTTAAACCTAGTTTTCTCAATTGGAAATGGAGAGTTTCCATGCATTTTTTTTGATTACTTTTATCTAGAAAAACTGGACCAAATGCATAATTTAAACCTAGCTCAATACCCATATCATTAGCTGCAGATCTAAAAAATGAATCAGGTTTTTTTATTAATAAGCCGCAGCCATCACTGGTCTTGCCATCATCAGAAATTGCTCCTCTATGAGTCAGTCTCTGCAGAGCTTTTATGCTGGTATCTATAACCCAATGGGATGGAATATCATCCATTTGAGTTATTAGGCCAAAACCACAATTATCCCTCTCGAATAAAGGGTTATAAAGACCATTCTGGCTATGTGTAAATTTATTTTTCATATCAGTTAGATACTAGCATATTATTTATGCATTTATGATTGAAAAGTTTTAAGCAATCCTAATATATACCTATCACTAATATGGTCATTCAGGCCGCATGAACCAATCGACGTAAGTAGGACAAAATTTATTTTGCCCTGCTTATTTTTTTTATCATATATCATATTTTGTAAAATTTTAGCGCATGTAATAGAAGGAGGTATTCTTACTGGTAAAGAGAAATTAGCCAATGTGTTTTCTATAAGGTTAAATTCATCAATTTTTAAATCACTTTTTTCTACAGATATTGCTGAAGCAAATAGCATTCCTATGCTTACTGCCTCTCCATGGCTGATACCTTTGTACTTTAGTGATGACTCTATAGCATGCCCTAGAGTATGTCCAAAATTAAGATGAGCTCTTATATTTGACTCTTTTTCATCTTTTTGAACAACAGAAATTTTTGCTTTAACTGAATTTATAATTAGTTTAATTATGCTATCAGAATCTCTTGCTAAAATTAATTTAGAATTTTTATTTAACCATGTTAAAAATACTTTATTTCCAATTGCTCCATATTTAACAACCTCAGATAATCCGGAGATATATTCTTTTTGCGGTAGTGTTTTTAAATAGCTTGTATCAATAAAGATTGCCACGGGGTGCTTAAAACTACCTATTAAATTTTTACCATATTTATGGTTTACTCCTGTCTTTCCACCAATAGAAGAATCTACTTGAGCTAATAATGTTGTGGGTATATGAATTAAGTTTACTCCTCTAAGGAAAGTATCTGAAGCAAAGCCTGCAAGGTCACCTATAACTCCTCCACCCAAAGCAATTATAGTCAAGTTTCTATTGAATTTATTTTTAATTAAAAAATCATGAACTTTATTCAATGAAGAGATATTTTTATATTTTTCCCCATCAGGAAGGATAAGAGCTTTGACATTAAAACCTTTCAAAGATTTATCAAGATTTTTTAGATGAAGTTTAGCTATTTTAGTATTAGTGATGATAACAACATCTTTGTAATCAATATATTTTGAGATAGAAGCTTTACTGCATATCCGATCACCTATAATTATTGGTATGTTTTTACCTTCAATTTTAAATAAAATCTTTTTCATATTATTTTTTGTATTTCATTAATAACTTGGTCTCTTTCTTTTCCAGATACATCTATTATATAGTTAGAAATACTTTTATATATAGGATCCCTAGTTTTTTTTAAAGATAATAAATTATCTTTTAAATTATTATTATTTAATAATGGTCTATTTTTTCTATTTTTAACCCTATCTATTTGAGAATTAATATTAATATCTAAAAAAATTATAATACCAAGATCTTTCATTAGTTTTTTATTATCATCTCTTAATATTATTCCCCCACCTGTGGAAATAACATGATTCTCTATGGAATTCATTTTTCTTAACTGCTCAGTCTCTAAGCCTCTAAAGTGTTCCTCGCCAAATTCTTTAAAAATATCAGGAATACTATATCCACAATCTCTTATTATTTCATGATCGGTATCAAGAAAAGACAAATTGTTATTTTTTGCCAGCATTTTTCCTATGGAAGTTTTCCCAGAACCCATTGAGCCAACTATGAATATATTTTTAAAATCCATAACCTTATTTTACATGAAATTTACTGCTTATGTCCGCAAGATTATCAATAAGCATTTTAACTTTGTCAGGATTAATATCAGGAGTAATTCCAGTTCCAAGGTTAAATATATGACCGCTATTAGAACCATAACTTGTCAATATATTTTTAATTGCAGCAATAATATCTGACTCATCTTTTTTTAATATATTAACATTTAGATTGCCTTGTAGAGCAAACTTATTTCCAATCTGTTTTTTAATAACACCAATTTCAGTCGTTGAATCAATACCGAGTACATCAATATTAAGATTTTTCAGAGCTTCTAGCTTTCTGCCTGTTTCTCTAACATAATATATTAATGGTATATCTTGATTTGCTATGGCATTTTTAATTTTATTTATATATCGTAGTGAAAATTTTTCATATTGCTCATCATTTAATAGGCTTCCCCATGTGTCAAATATCATGGCAACATCTATACCAGACTCAATTTGCTTATTTAAATAATCAATACTTATATTAGTGAGCATATCTAGTATTTTATGCAGAAGTTTTTCATCATGTTCAAGCATTTTTAGAACATTGGTAAACGTCTTCGATGAGTTTCCTTCTATAATATATGTAGCTACCGTCCATGGACTTCCTATGAAGCCAATCAAGGGTTTTTCCCCCGCTAATTCTTTTTTAAGTAGCTTAATTGTATTAAAAACATAATCTAGTTTTTCAATATTATGTATTTTTTCTATTTTACTTAAATCTTTTTCTGTCCTGATTACCTTGTCAAAAACTGGACCTTTATTTTCAATAAAACTAAGATTAATATCCATCATGTCTGCGACTACTAGTATATCAGAAAATACTATAGCGCTATCTAACTCAAACCTTTTTAGTGGTTGTAGAGTTATTTCGCATGCTAACTCAGGATTTTTAACTAAATTTATAAAACCACCTGCTTTATTTTTAAGATTAATATATTCTGGCAGATATCTCCCTGCTTGTCTCATTATCCATATGGGTGTCCTGTCTATGGGTTCATTCCTTATGGCTTTTAAAAGAAGATAATCAGGAGTTAATGGCATTTAATTTCTTCTGTATAGAGTCATTTAAGAACTTTGATATTCCATCCGCAGCATTTCTTCCTTCAAATACAGCTGTAACGACTAAATCAGAGCCTCTTACCATATCACCGCCTGAAAATATTTTTGGATTATTAGTTTGGTGAGAATATTTAGATTTACTGTTAATGATCACTCTACCAATTTCATCTGTTTTTACTTTATTTTTTATTAACCAAGATGGGGGATTTGGTCTAAAACCAAACGCCATGATGACATGATCAGCTTTAATAGTGTGTTCCGAACCTTCAATAACTACTGGAATCTCTCTTCCACGAATATCTTTTTTCTGTAATTTGGTTTTTACAAATTTTACACCCTCAACTTTGTCGTTCCCGATGATCTCTATTGGTTGCATGTTCCATAAAAATTCAATTCCTTCCTCTTTACTATTTTTAACTTCTCTTTTTGATCCAGGCATATTTTCTTCATTCCTTCTATATGCACAATAAACTTTTTTAGCACCTTGTCTTTTTGCTGTTCTATTGCAATCCATAGCGGTGTCACCGCCACCTAAGACTAATACGGTTTTACCTTTCATATCAATATATTCATTATTTTTGGATTTCATTAACCTTCTAATATTTGAATTTAAATATGGCAGGGCATCATATACTCCCTGCAAGTCTTCACCTGAAAAACCACCTTTCATATATGTGTAGGTTCCCATTCCTAAAAAAATAGCATCATACATAGATGAAAATTTTTCAAAACTTATATCTTTGCCAATATTAGTATTCAGCACAAACTCAACACCCATTCCTTCTAAAATTTTTTTCCTTTTGAGCACTATGTCTTTATCAAGTTTAAATGGAGGGATGCCAAATGTTAATAACCCACCAATTTCTTCATACTTATCATAAATAACAGCTTTAATACCTTTTCTTGAGAGAACATCTGCACATGCTAGACCTGCCGGACCGGCTCCAATTATACCCACTTTAAATTTTGTAGGAATGACATTTGATAGATCAGGCTTCCACCCTTGTTTTAAAGCTTCATCGGTAATATATTTTTCGATACTGCCTATTGTTACAGCTCCAAATCCATCATTCAGAGTACAAGCTCCTTCGCATAGACGATCTTGAGGGCATATCCGCCCACAAATTTCTGGAAGAGAATTTGTTTGATGTGATAAGTCAGCTGCTTCTAATAATCTGTCTTCAGAAATTAATTTTAACCATTGAGGTATATAATTGTGGACAGGACATTTCCATTCACAATAAGGATTTCCACACTCAATACATCGACCAGATTGTTCGCTCGCTTGTTTAATGGTGTAGTGACCATATATTTCTTTATAATCTTTTAACCTTGTAGGTGCAGGGGTAACCTTTGGGTCCATACGTTTTAGTTCTAGAAATTGAAGATTTTTATCCATAATGACTTCAAATTATACTATATATATGTCAGATAACTAGCTTATTACAGATCTTTGCTTTTAATTTAAACTAATTAATT